>JAXDHC010000503.1:0-5047 GCA_034664705.1 Solirubrobacteraceae bacterium | reverse complement strand
TCCTTGTCGGGGTAGTCCGGCGCGCCCTCGTACATCACCGACGTGGCGCCGTTGGCCAGCGGCCCGTACACGATGTAGCTGTGGCCGGTGATCCAGCCGACGTCGGCCGAGCACCAGTAGACGTCCTGGTCCTCCTTGAGGTCGAAGACGTACTTGTGCGTCCACGCGACGCCCGTCAGGTAGCCGCCCGTCGTGTGCTGGATGCCCTTCGGCTTGGCCGTCGAGCCCGACGAGTACAGGATGAAGAGCGGATGCTCGGCGTCGAGCGGCTCCGCCTCGCACTCGTCGTCGGCCGCCTCGAGGGCCTCGTGGAACCAGACGTCGCGGCCGTCCTTCATCTCGCAGTCGGCCTCCGTCGCCTTGACGACGAAGATCTTCTGGATCGACTCGAGGTCGCCGAGGACCTCGTCGACCTGCTGCTTGACCGGCGCGGTCTTGCCCTTGCGCCGCGCGCCGTCGGCCGTGATCAGCGCCTTGGCCTCGGAGACCTCCATGCGCTCCTTGACCGACTCGGCGCTGAACCCGCCGAACACGACGTTGTGCGGCGCGCCGATGCGGGCGCACGCGAGCATGGCGACGACGACCTCGGGGATCATCGGGAGGAAGATCCCGACGACGTCGCCCTTCTCGATGCCGTTGTCCTTCAGGGCGTTGGCGAAGCGCTTGACGTCGCGGAGCAGGTCCGCGTAGGTGATGTCGCGCTCCTCGCCCTCCTCGCCGCGCCAGTGGAAGGCCACGCGGTCGCCGTTGCCGGCGTCGACGTGCCGGTCGACGCAGTTGTGGGAGACGTTGACCTTGCCGTCCGTGAACCACTTGTAGAACGGCGGATCGGAGTCGTCGAGCGCGGCCTTGGGCTCCTCGAACCAGTCGAGCACCTCGGTCGTCTGCTTCAGCCACCACGCGGCCGGGTCCGTCGCGGCCTCCTCGTGCACGGACATGTCCGTGATGAGCGCCTGCTTGACGAAGTCCTCCGGCGGCTCGAAGCGCTCCTGCTCCAGCAGCTCCTCGAGCTCCCGTTCGAGCGTGCCTTCCTCAGTGGCCATGCGCGTCTCTCCTGTCGTGAGTCATCACCGCAACGGTCCCCCGTATCTCTACCCATGCGGGCGTCGGCAGACCCATATCACGCCGCCGCGTGGATTGCTCGTGTGCGTCCGATTCGTCGGCAACCGCGCGGGGTAGGGAAGGCCGCGTAGGGGCTTTCCTGTCACAGGAGGAGGACGAGATGGCTGAACCCCTGACGCCACGCGACAACGAGGCGGATGCGGCGAGGACGCAGACGGACGAGCACCCGCAGATCGACTGGTCGGCGATCGAGCGCGAGCCCGAGTTCCAGGAGCTCGTGCGCGCGCGCCGCGCCTTCGTGATCCCGGGGACGATCTTCTTCCTCTCCTGGTACATGGGCTTCGTGATCCTGACGGCGGTCGCCCCGGGCTTCATGGGCGAGCGCATCTACCAGGGCCTCACCGTCGGCTACGTCCTCGCGCTCACGCAGTTCCTGATGGTGCTCGTGCTCGGGATCATGTACCTGCGCAAGTCCGAGCAGGTCTTCGACCCGCTGGCCGCCCGCGTGATCGAGCGCTACGGCGACGACGGGCTGCGCGTCCAGGACGAGGCCACCCGCACCGAGCGGACACGGATCGCCGACGCCGCCGGGACGAACCCGGAGACGGTGCGATGACGGTCATCGCCGCCGTCAACACGACGGCGATCGTGATCTTCGCGATCGTCCTCTCGATCACGCTCGGCATCACCTACTGGGCGTCGAAGCGGATGACCGGCGCGGAGAGCTTCTACGCCGCCGGCCGCCAGATCACCGGCTCCCAGAACGGCCTCGCGATCTCCGGCGACTACCTCTCGGCGGCGTCCTTCCTCGGCATCGCCGGCCTGATCTACCTGTACGGCTTCGACGGGTTCCTGTACTCCATCGGGTTCCTCGTCGCCTTCCTGACCGTCATGTTCCTGCTGGCCGAGCGCATGCGCAACGCCGGCAAGTACACGATCGCCGACGTGCTCGCGTTCCGCCTCAACGAGCGGCCGGCCCGCGTGGCCGCGGCGACGGGGACGCTGTCGGTCGCGGCCTTCTACCTCATCGCGCAGATGGTCGGCGCCGGCGTGCTCATCGAGAAGCTCGTGGGCATCAACTTCACGCTGTCGGTGCTCATCACCGGCACCTTCATGCTCTGCTACGTCGTCTTCGGCGGCATGCTGGCGACGACGTGGGTGCAGATCATCAAGGCCGTGCTGCTGATGACCGGCATCGTCGTCATGTCGATCTTCGTGCTCGAGCGGGTGGGCTTCAACCCGATCGAGCTGTTCAACCGGGCCGAGGCCAACGTCGGCAAGGACACGACGTTCTCGCTGGCGCCGGGCACGTTCCTGAAGAACGACGTCGACAAGATCTCCCTCGGCCTGGCGCTCGTGCTCGGCACCGCCGGCCTGCCGCACATCCTCATGCGGTTCTTCACGGTGCCCGACGCCAAGGCGGCGCGCAGCTCCGTGGTGTGGGCGATGTTCCTGATCGGCTTCTTCTACCTGCTGACGACGATCATCGGCTTCGGCGCCCGCGCCATCCTCGGCGAGGGCGGGGTCGAGGCGGCGGGCGCCGGCGGCAACCTGGCGGCGCCGAACCTCGCGCAGGAGCTCGGGGGTGGCGCCGGCACCTTCGGCGGCGACCTCTTCCTGGCCGTCATCGCGGGCGTGGCCTTCGCGACGATCCTCGCGGTGGTCGCGGGCCTCGTGCTGTCGGCTTCCAGCGCCGTCGCCCACGACATCTGGTCGAGCGTGATCCGCCAGCACAGCGACTCCGAGCGCGAGGAGGTCGTGGTGGCGAAGGTGGCCGCGGTCGGGATCGGCATCATCGCGATGGTGATCGCGATCGTCGGCGGCGAGGGCCTGAACGTGTCGTTCATGGTGGGCCTGGCCTTCGCGATCGCCGCGAGCGCGAACTTCCCAGCGCTGCTGCTCGCGCTGACGTGGCCGCGCTTCAACACGACGGGGGCCGTGACCGGCGTGCTCGCCGGCGTCGGGTCGGCCCTGCTGCTGATCGTCATCAGCCCGATCGTGTGGGGCGGCCCGCCCGGCGCGCCCGACACCGGGGCGTTCACGTGGTACGACCTCAACAACCCGGGGATCATCTCGATCCCGCTCGGCTTCCTCGGCTGCATCGTCGGCACGCTGCTGAGCCGCGAGCGCAAGGCCGAGCGCACGTTCCACGAGCTCTACGTGCGGTCCGAGACCGGCCTGGGCGCCGAGAAGGCCCTGGTCGAGCACTAGCCGGACGACGCCGTCGGACGCCCGCCCGCCCGCCCGCAGCGGGTGGGCGGGCGCCGGGCGCCCGGCGCTGCTCAGGACCGGCGCTTGCGCTTGCGCTTTGCGGCGGCGCGCCGGTCGCCGGCGGGATCGGGGCGCCGCGGCTGGGGCGCCCGGGCGCGGGGCAGCTGCTGCCCGCCGCGCGTGGCGCCGTCGCTCTGGTCGCCGTCCGCGCCGGCGGCGGCCGGCTCGCCGTCGCGCTCGCGGCGGGCGGCCTCGCGCTGCTCGCGGACCTCCTGCTGCGTCGGCCACGGGACGGCCTCGCCGCGCTCCCAGGCGGGCGGGCGGCCGCCGCGCAGGCGACCGAGGATCAGCATGCCGATCGCCACGAGCCAGAAGGACCGGATGATCCCGAACTGGTCGAGCGGCAGGATGAGCGTCCCGCCGACGATCATGCCGAGGAAGCCCATGAAGCGGGTGAGCAGGCCCGCGCGCATCGCGTGCAGGCCGACGAGCGCGAAGGCGAGCGCGAGGGCGAGCTGGCCGACCTGGGCGATCGGCTGCCCGGCCGTCACCCCCGAGTTGCTCAACGCGTCGGCGGCGGCCGAGTTCGTCCGGTCGGAGCCGTTGGCGAAGTCGCGCGCGCCGAGGTAGTAGGCGATGAACGTGACGGTCTGGCCGATGCCGAAGGCGACGGCGCCGACCGCCGCCGTGATGATCCCGATCCGCGGGACCCGCGTGCGCGCCCGGGTGGCGCGGTACAGATAGGCCAGCGGCACGAAGGTGAGCAGCGTGCCGAGGCCCATGAGCAGCGCGCCGATGATGAACGGCAGCGTGTGGGTGCCGACGTACTCGGTGACGGCCGCCAGGTGGCCCGGCGGCACCGGCCGGCCGGACGCCGCGCGCTCGAGCGTGTCGATGACCGTGAGGATGCGGTCCTCGGCGCGCGGGCGCCCACTGTTGGCGAGCCCCGAGACCACCGAGCCGAGGATCGTGAGCACGCCGGCCGAGACCGTGAGCAGCCCGGCGCGCTGCGCCGTGCGCGACTCCCACGCGACGGTGTCCTCGGGAGCCGGGGTGTCCGGCGGCGTGAGCGGCGGGTCGTCGGCCATGCCGCCGGCCTAGCGCTCGCCGCGCCCGTGCGCGGGTGCGCGCAGCAGGGCTGGGATGCGCCCGCGGGAAGCGAGCCGGATGGGTGAGAGCGGCGCCACGGCGGCGAATCTTATGCGGGTCGAGGAGGCGACGCTTCTCGTGGCGGCCCGTGGCATCCGCCGGCGGCCGGGCCGCGCGGCGGTCGCCCCGCCGCCGCGGGCGTGCCCGCTCAGGGCAGGAGCGCCGCGACCGCGGCGGCCAGGTCGCCGTCGTGCGCGCGCGTCGCCGCGGGCAGCAGCCGTTCCAGCGCGTCCGCGGCGGCGACGACGTGCGACGCGGAGGCCGACCCGGTCAGCACGACGGCCGGCAGCGCCATGGCGCGCAGCTCGCGGCGGGTGACCGGCCACGTCGCGAGGCCCGCGTAGTCGGCGAAGAAGGCCCGGTGGGCCGTCCGCGCGCGGCGGAGCGCCTCGCCCTCCGCCCGCTCCCCCAGCCACGCCTGCACGCCCGCCTCCGGGCCGCTCGCGCGAACGGCCTCCTCGATCGCCGCGCGCTGGGTGGAGAGCACCTCGGTCGCCTCCGGCACGAGCGCGTACAGCGCCGGGTCGGAGAGCACGACGGCGCGGACGAGGCCGCCGTGGCGCTTGACGAGATCGAGGGCGACGAGCGCGCCGAAGCCGATGCCGGCGACGATCGCCGGGGCCGC
>JAXDHC010000502.1:0-8005 GCA_034664705.1 Solirubrobacteraceae bacterium | reverse complement strand
TGCCGCGCATCGCCCGGCCGGCCGGTGCAGCCGCCGTCCCGGCGGGCCGCGCGTGAGCTTCACGACCCGGCCGGAGCTCAGCGGCAGGGTCGGGATGGTCGCCTCCACGCACTGGCTCGCCTCGGCCGCCGGGATGGCGACGCTGGAGCAGGGCGGCAACGCGTTCGATGCCGCGGTCGCGGCCGGGCTCACCCTGCAGGTCGTCGAGCCGCACCTGAACGGCCCCGGCGGCGACGCCCCGATCCTGCTGTGGAGCGCCGAGCGCGGCGAGCCGCTCGTCGTCTGCGGCCAGGGGCCGGCGCCGGCCGCGGCCACGATCGGCCGCTTCGGCGAGCTCGGCCTGGACCTGATCCCGGGCACCGGGCTGCTCCCCGCGTGCGTGCCCGGCGCCTTCGACGCGTGGCTGCTGCTCCTGCGCGACTTCGGAACGCTGCCGCTCGCGGAGGTGATGCGCTTCGCGATCCACTACGCCGAGCACGGCTTCCCGCTGCTGCCGCGGATCGCCGAGACGATCGCCGAGGTGCAGGGGCTGTTCCGCGAGGAGTGGCCGAGCTCCGCGGAGCTGTGGCTCGACGGCGGGCGCGCGCCGCGGGCCGGGACGACGTGGCGCAACGCGGCGCTGGCCGCCACGTTCCGGCGCATCCTCGCCGACGGGGAGGCCGCCGGCCCGGGCCGCGAGGCGCAGATCGACGCCGCCCGCGACGCGTTCCTGCGCGGGTTCGTCGCCGAGGCGATCGCCGCCTACCTCGATCGCGCCGAGGTGATGGACGTCACCGGCCGTCGCCATCGCGGCCTGCTGGCCGCCGACGACATGGCGGCCTTCGCGGCGACCGTCGAGGCGCCGGTCACGCTGCGCCACCACGGCTGGACGGTGTGCAAGACGCAGCCGTGGGGCCAGGGGCCCGTGCTGCTCCAGGCGCTCGCCCTCCTCGAGGGCTTCGACCTGGGCGCGATGGGCCGCAACAGCGCCGACTACGTCCATACCGTCGTGGAGTGCATGAAGCTCGCCTTCGCCGACCGCGAGGCGTGGTACGGCGACCCGGCGTTCGCCGACGTGCCGCTCGACGCGCTCCTCAGCCGCGCCTACGCCGACGACCGCCGCGCCCTCGTGGGCGACGAGGCGTCCTTCGAGCTGCGGCCCGGCCGCCCCGGCGACCGCGAGCCGCGCCTCCCGCCGCTGCCGGTGGCGGCCTCCGTGCCCGCCGGCCTGGGCGCCGGTGAGCCGACGGTGCCGCGCGAGGACCAGGGCGACACGTGCCACGTGGACGTCGTCGACCGCCACGGCAACATGGTCTCGGCGACGCCGAGCGGCGGGTGGCTGCAGAGCTCGCCCGCCATCCCCGGGCTTGGGCTCTGCCTCGGGACCCGCGCCCAGATGTTCTGGCTCGCCGAGGGCCTGCCGAACTCGCTGGCGCCGGGCAAGCGCCCGCGGACGACGCTCACGCCGTCGCTCGCGCTGCGCGACGGCGAGGGCGCGATCGCCTTCGGCACGCCGGGAGGCGACGGCCAGGACCAGTGGTCGCTGCTCCTGTTCCTCGCCCACGTGCATCTCGGCCTGAACCTGCAGGAGGCGATCGACGCGCCGGCGTTCACGTCGACGCACTTCCCGAGCTCCTTCTATCCGCGCGCGGCGGAGCCGGGCCACCTCGAGGTCGAGCGCCGGCTCGATCCCGAGGTCGTCGCCGAGCTGCGCCGGCGCGGTCACGACGTCGGGGTCGCCGACCCGTGGTCGATCGGGCGGCTGAGCGCGGTCAGCCGGGGCCCCGACGGGGTGCTCCGCGCCGCGGCGAACCCGCGCGGCATGCAGGGCTACGCCGCCGGGCGCTGAGCGGCCGGCTCCCCGCGCCCGCGGACGGCCCCGGACGCACGAGACGCCCGGCCGAGGCCGGGCGTCTCATGTCAGGGGGAGGAGATGTATGTCGTTGTGGCACGGCGCGGGGCCGACGAGGAGAGGGGATCTTTCGCCGACGACGTCGTACGACCGCCGGTCTACCCGCTGCCCGGCCGGCCATCCGGGGCGCGTTCGACCCCGAACACTGGACCGCTTTTCAGGGCAGTGCGGAGCGCAGCCGCCGGAACTCGGTCGGCGGCTCGCCGTGCAGGACGATGAACCCGCCGCGGGCGTGGCGGCTGATGAGCCCCTGCTCGGCGAGCGCGGCGAGAGCGCTCGTGACCGTCGGGCGCTGGGCGGAGATGAGGCTGGCCAGGAGCTGGTGCGTCAGGTGCACGCGCACGACGCGGCTGCCGTCCGGCTGGCGCTCGCCCCAGCGCTCGGCGATGTGCCACAGCAGCACGAGCAGGCGCATCTCCACGCCGACGAGCTGGCCGATGGCGAGGTTGAGCAGCAGCGAGCGCGACCGCGCGATCGCGCGTCCGAAGAGGGCCGAGACCAGCTCGGGCCAGCGGCCGGCGACCGCGCAGAAGCGGCGGTCGAGCACGGCGACGTGCGCGGGCTCGAGCACCTCCCAGGTGGAGCCGGCTATGAACGGCTCGGTGTGGTCGGGCTCCCACGGGTGCAGCAGGTCGCCGGGGCCGAGCAGCTCGGCCGGCGGGCGGTCGACGACGCGCACGTGGCGCGCGAGGAAGCCGTCGAGCACGAGCAGCCCGATCGCGCCGGCGCTGTCGCCGAACTCGTCCTCCGGGTGCCACTCCCCGCGCTCGAGCCAGCGCCCCGGCGCGAACGCGTAGCCCTCCGCCGCGTCGAGCGTGGCCTCGGGAACAGCCGCGGCGAGCTCCGGGTCGGCGCGGAGCACCTGAACCCAGTCCGTCCCTTCCACTGGTGGCCGTAGCACTGAGAACACCCCCCGCCACGGAAGGTACGCCCCTCTCGTTCGGTGGAAGGTTCCTGAGTGTCATGAGGGTGACCGTTGCGGGCCGCGCAACGGGCGCCGGCGCGCTCAGGCACCGACGCCCGGCCCGGGCACGCAGCGGACGGATCAGCTGCGGTCCGGGTACGGGTCCTGCGCCGAGTCGCCGCCGCTGAGGGTGTCGTAGCGCCCGTTGTGGCACGACGGGCACGGCGGCAGGTTCTTCGTCGAGCCGACCTGCAGCTCGTAGCCGCAGTTCGTGCAGCGGTAGGTGCCTGCGGAGACGTCGCTGCCGGCGGGGACGGGATCGGCCATGGTCATCACCTCGGGGTCGGTTGGCGCACACGTACCCGCGGCGACCCCGCTCCAGCCTCGCGCGCCGCGCCCGGGGCGCGCCGCTGCCTACTCGGGCTCGTTGGGGTCCTCCTCCTCGGCCAGGCGCAGCGACGAGCTGCGGACCGCCTCGAAGTGGCCCTGCTGGACGGGGGTCGCCCACTCGGCGAGCTTGACGACGTTGCGGTCCTTGGCCTTGCGCGCCATCGTCCCGACGATCTCCCAGTGGCCGAGCTCGCCGGCCTCGGCCATGATGAGGAACTCCAGGCCGTCGAGGGCGTCGGCGTCGTCCTCCCCGAGGTAGGCCTGGAGCATCTCGTTGGCCTCGGCCTTCGTCTCCCGGGCCTTCTTGTTGATCGCGGTCTTCTTGCCGTCGCGCTTCTCCGCCACGGCCTTCGTCCGCTTCTCCGTCTCCGCCGCCTCGTCCCGCATGCGGTTCAGCAGCCCCACCAGCTCGTCGTCCCCCTTCGCGAGGCGGGCGACCTTCCGGGTGGCCTGCTGCGCGGCCTGGGCGAGTCCGAGGACCTCGCCGATCTTGCTCTCGAGCTGCGTGATCTCTGCCATGGCCTGGCGGCTACCCGAGCGGGCACGCGACCAAGCACGGGTTCGTCCGAGACGAAACGACCCGCCGTCGCGGCGCTACGCCGGCGAGCGGTCGCCGCCGCCGAGCAGCGCGCCGGGCGCGAGACCCGCGCGCTCGGCGAACGCGCCGGCGTCGAGCTTGTCGCCCCCGGCACGCACGCCGCGGATCGCGATCGCGCCCGCGCCGGCGGCGACGACGACGCGGTCGCCGTCGACGGCCAGGACCTCGCCGGGCGCGCCGCCGGGATCGCCGTCGACCGTCTCGACGGCAAGGACGCCGACCTCGTCGCCGTCGTGCGTCGTCCACGCGCCCGGGCGCGGGTTCGTGCCGCGGATGAGGTCGTAGACCTGGCGGACCGGGCGCGACCAGTCGATCTCGGCGTCCTCCCTGCGGCACCAGCTCTCGTACGTCGCCTGCGACTCGTCCTGGTCGATCCGCGGCGCGCGTCCCTCGCGGACGAGGTCGACGGCCTCGACCATCGCGTCGACGCCGAGCGGGAAGAGCTTGTCGAAGTAGAGGCTCCCCAGCGTGTCGTCGTCGGCGATCTCCACCTCCTTCGTGAGAAGGACGGGCCCGGTGTCGAGTCCCTCGTCCGGCCAGAAGACCGTGAGCCCCGTCGTGCGGTCGCCCTGCATGAGCGCCCAGTTGATGGCGCTCGGGCCGCGGTGGCGCGGCAGCAGCGACGGGTGGTACTGGATGCTGCCGTGGGTCGGCGTGTTCAGCACGGGCTCGGGCACGAAGAGCGTGACGAACGCCATGACCATGAGGTCCGGGCGCAGCTCCGCGAGCTGCGCGGCGGCCTCCGGCCCGTCGAAGGACTCGGGCTGACGGACCGGGATCCCGGCCTCCTCGGCGGCCTCCTTCAGCGGGTCGGGCGGGCGGCCCTCCCGATCGGGCGCGCACAGCACGGCGACGACGTCCTCGCCGCGCGCGAGCAGCGCCTTGAGCACCTCGGCGCCGAACGCCTGCTGTCCGTTCACGACGATCCGCATGGACCTCCCACCCTCCTGGGTCGACGGTTCGGCCCGCTTATAGCAGCAGGCGCGCCGCCGGTCGCTGCGAATAGGGTGCGGCGGTCGCCGGGGTTTCGCCGCCGGTCAGGCCCCGGGCGACGGGCATCCCCACCCCCACCTGGAGGAACGAGCAACCGATGGCGCAGACGCACTACTTCCCGACGGACCGCGTCCACTTCACCTGGGACGAGGGCAACGAGCCGGTCCTGGAGATCGACAGCGGCGACACCGTCGTCGTCGAGACCCGCGACGTCAGCGACAACCAGTTCGGCCCGACCTCGACGACCGAGGTGATCGCGGGCCTCGACTGGGACCGCGTCTACCCGCTCGCCGGCCCGATCGCCGTCCGCGGCGCGGCGCCCGGCGACACGCTGGCCGTCGAGATCCTCGACCTCCGCACGCGCGGCTGGGGCTGGACGGCGGTCCTGCCCGGGCTGGGCCTCCTGTCCGACGACTTCGCCGACCCGTACCTGCGCATCTTCGACCTCACCCACGGCGACCGCTTCTTCTTCCGCGACGACATCGTCGTCCCGATCGAGCCGTTCATGGGCACGATGGGCGTCTGCCCCGCGGGCGCCAGCCAGCAGCCGGTCATGCCCCCGGGGCCGTTCGGCGGCAACATGGACACGCGCCAGCTCGTCGCCGGCGGCACGCTCTACCTGCCGGTCCAGGTCGACGGGGCGCTGTTCAGCTGCGGCGACGCGCACGCCGCCCAGGGCGACGGCGAGGTCTGCGTCACCGGGCTCGAGTGCCCGATGTACGGCGCGCTGCGCTTCACGCTGCAGAAGGGCCGCTCGATCCCCGCCCCGCAGTACGAGACGCCGGGCCCGCTCACGCCGCACGTCGGCAGCGGCGGCTTCTACGGCACGACCGGCGTGGGCGCCGACCTGTACGAGAACGCCCAGAACGCGGTGCGCGCGATGATCGCCCATCTCGGCGAGAACCACGGACTGTCGCCCGAGGACGCCTACCTGCTGTGCAGCCTGTGCGTCGACCTCAAGATCTCCGAGATCGTCGACGCCGGGCAGTACGTGGTCAGCGCGGTCCTGCCGCAGGCGATCTTCCGGTCCTGAGGGCACGATGAGCGAGGTGGACGCCGGCGAGCCGTGGCGCCTTAGCGCCTCCGAGGCCGCACGCCGCATCGCCGGCGGCGAGCTGTCCTCGGAGACGCTCGTGCGCGCGTGCCTGGCGCGGATCGAGGAGCGCGAGCCCACGATCCACGCGTGGGCGCACCTCGACGCGGAGGCCGCGCTCGCGCAGGCGCGCGAGCGCGACGCCTCGGCGCCGCGCGGCCCGCTGCACGGCATCCCCGTCGCCGTCAAGGACATCGTCGACACCGCCGACCTGCCGACCGAGTACGGCACGACGATCCATGCCGGGCACCGGCCGGAGCGCGACGCCGCGTGCGTCGCCCGCCTGCGCGCCGCCGGCGCCGTGGTCATCGGCAAGACGGTCACGACGGAGCTCGCGCTGTTCCGCCCGCCGCCGACGCGCAACCCGGCGGACCCGGCGCGCACGCCGGGCGGATCCTCCAGCGGCTCGGCGGCCGCGGTGGCCGACGCGATGGTGCCGCTCGCGCTCGCGTCGCAGACCGCCGGCTCGACCGTCCGGCCGGCGTCGTTCTGCGGCATCCTCGGGCTCAAGCCGACGCACGGGCTCATCGACGCCACCGGCGTCCTGTGCCTCAGCCCGCAGCTCGACACGCTGGGCATGCTGGCCCGCGAGGCCGCCGACCTCGAGCTGCTCGGCGCCGTGCTCGCGGACGGCTGGGAGCCACTGCACGACGGCGCCGCCGACCGCGCGCCGGCCGTCGCGGTCGCGCGGACGCCGTGGTGGGACGCGGCCGACGACGATGGGCGCCGCGCGGTCGAGACCGCGGCGCAGCGGCTCGCCGCCGCGGGCGCGCGCGTGCGCGAGGTCGAGCTGCCCGAGAGCTTCGCGCCGCTGCCCGACGCGCAGGACACGCTGATGGCGTTCGACATGGGCCGCAACCTCGCGTGGGAGTACGACCACCACGCCGGCGAGCTCAGCGACGTCCTTCGCGGCGTGCTCGAGCGCGGCCGCGCCACGGCGCCCGAGGCGGCCGAGGCGGCGGCGCGGACGGCCGCGGCCTGCCACGCCGAGCTGGCGGACCTGCTCGGCGACGGCGAGGTGCTGCTCGTCCCCGCGGTCGTCGGCGAGGCGCCGCCGGCGGAGGTGGGCACCGGCGACCCGCTGTTCTGCCGGGCCTGGACGCTCCTCGGCGTCCCGGCGATGTCGGTGCCGGGACTCACGGGCGCGCATGGCCTGCCGATCGGCGTGCAGCTCGTCGCGCCCGCCGGCGCCGACCGCGCGGTGCGCGCCGCGGGCGCCTGGGCCGCCGCCCGCCTGGCCTGAGCCGCGCGGGTCCCGAGCCGGCGCGGCGGCGTTTCTGGCGGCGCGCCGTGGGGAAGGTCAGACCGCAGACCAGTCCCTCGGGAGGGGAAGCATGTCGGAGACCACCGCACGCGACGACGGCCTGCCCACGGCTGCAGCGCACGACGGGCCGGGCGAGTCGATCGACTGGAGGCGCATCGAGGGCTCGGAGGAGTTCCGCGAGCTCACGCGCCGCCGCCACCGCTTCCTCGCCGTGGCGTCGCTCGTCTCCCTCGGCGGCTTCCTCGTGTACCTCGTCCTCGCCACCTTCGCGCACGGGTTCATGGGGACGCGCGTCCTCGGCGGCGTGCCGGTCGCCTTCCTCGCCGCCGTGAGCCAGGTCCTCCTGACGTGGGCCGTCACGTGGGCCTACCTGCGCAAGGCCGACCGCGAGTTCGGGCCGCTCGAGGAGCGCGTGCTGCGCATCGCGCAGGCGCGCTTCACCCGCGCCGCGGACGACGGAGCGCCCGATCGCGCCCCGCGGCCGGCGGCCACGACCGACGGGAGCGCGCGATGACCCCCGTCCTGGCCGCCGACCTCAAGGCCCTCCCCCTCTCCGTCTTCGCCGTCGTCCTCGGCATCACGCTCGGGATCACCTACTGGGCCTCCAAGCGCACGTCGACCGCCACCGAGTTCTGGGCCGCCGGGCGCTCCGACACCGGGTTCCAGAACGGCTGGGCGATCGCCGGCGACTACATGTCGGCCTCGTCGTTCCTCGGCTTCGCCGGCCTGACCTACCTCTTCGGCGTCGACGCCTTCGTCGGCCTGATGGCGGCGCTCGTCGCGTTCGTGCCGGTGCTGCTGTTCCTCGCCGAGCGCATGCGCAACTCGGGCAAGTACACGCTCGCCGACGTCCTCTCGTTCCGCCTGCGCGA
>JAXDHC010000501.1:0-3152 GCA_034664705.1 Solirubrobacteraceae bacterium | reverse complement strand
CGCCTTGCCGTCGTCCGTGCCGAAGCGCTCGTCGAACAGCACCACGGTGCCGTCGGAGTTCTCCGGGTCGGGGTTCGGATAGAGCTTGCCCATCGGGCCGAGGTTGTCGTAGTGCAGGCCGGCGTAGTTCGGCATGACGGACACGAGCTCGTCGAACACCTCGCTGGGGTGCTCGTAGTCCATCTTCAGGCCGATGCGGTTCGACATGTCGGCGATGATCTGCCAGTCCGGGCGCGCCTCGCCGGGCGGGTCGAGGACGACCCGGCCGCGCTGCACGCGGCGGTCGGTGTTCGTGTACGTGCCGTCCTTCTCCAGGTAGGAGGTGGCGGGCAGGATCACGTCGGCGAACTCGGCGGTCTCGGTCAGGAAGATGTCCTGGACGACGAGGAACTCGAGCTTGGAGAGCGCCTTGCGGACCTTGTTGATGTTCGGATCCGACAGGAACGGGTTCTCGCCCATCATGTACATGCCCTTGACGCCGCCCTGCAGCGCCGAGCCGATGATCTCCGTCACCGTCAGGCCGCGGTTGGGGTCGAGGCTGACGCCCCACGCCTCCTCGAAGCGCTCGCGCACGCCGGGCGCGTCCACCGGCTGGTAGTCGGGGTACATCATCGGGATCAGGCCGGCGTCCGAGGCGCCCTGCACGTTGTTCTGGCCGCGCAGCGGGTGCAGGCCGGCGCCGGGCTTGCCGACGTGGCCGGTGATCGAGCACATCGCGATCAGGCAGCGGGCGTTGTCGGTGCCCGTCGTGTGCTGCGAGATGCCCATGCCCCAGTAGATGACGCCCGCGCCGGCCTCGCCCCACAGGCGGGCGACCAGGCGGATCGTGTCGGCGTCGACGCCGCAGATCTGCGCCGCGCGCTCCGGCGGGTACTCCTTGACCGTCTTGGCCAGCTCGCCGTAGTTCGTCGTGCGCTGGGCGATGAACTCGCGGTCGATCAGCCCGAGGCTGATGACCTCGTGCATGACGCCGTTGTAGAAGGCGACGTCCGTCCCCGGCTTGATCTGGCAGTAGACGTCGGCGTGGTCGGCGATGCGCTCGCGCCGCGGGTCGACGACGATCAGCTTCGTGCCGCGCCGGCGGGCCTGCTTGAAGAACGACGAGGCGACCGGGTGGTTGGCCGTCGTGTTCGTGCCCGCGAGGATCGCGACCTCGGCGTTGACGATGTCGCCGTAGGTCGTCGAGACGGCGCCCGAGCCGACGCCCTCGAACAGGGCGGCGACGCTCGAGGCGTGGCAGAGGCGCGTGCAGTGGTCGATGTTGTTCGTGCCGAAGCCCGCGCGGATGAGCTTCTGGAAGAGGTAGGCCTCCTCGTTGGAGCACTTCGCCGAGCCGAAGCCGGCGATGGAGCCCGGGCCGTCGGCGCCGTGGATCTCCTTCAGGCGGCCCGCGGCGAGATCCAGCGCCTCCTCCCACGTCGCCTCGCGGAAGTGGGGGAGGACCTCGTTGTAGTCGACCAGGCCGCCCGGCTTCTTGTGGCCGTGGTCGCGCCCGTTGCCCTTGACGTCGTTCGACAGCGCCCCCTTCGGGTAGCTGCTCTCGCGGCGGATGAGCGGGACGGTCAGGCGCTGCGGCGACGCCGCGTAGTCCCAGCCGTAGCGGCCCTTGACGCACAGGCGCCCCTGGCTGCCGGGCTGGGGGCGTCCCTCGGCGAACGAGATCGCCTTGCGCTCCTCGTCCACGTGGAAGGTGATCGCGCAGCCGACGCCGCAGTACGGGCACACCGAGTCGACCTGGCGCAGCTCCTCGCGCGGGCGGATCGGGATGTTGCGGATCGGCTTGTTCGTCAGCGCGCCCGTGGGGCAGGCGGCGACGCACTCGCCGCAGGTCACGCACGACGACTCGCCCATCGGGTCGTCGAGGTCGAACGCGATGCGGGTCGTGTAGCCCTTGCCCGAGCGGCCGATGACGTCGTTGCCCTGGATGTCGTCGCACGCGCGGACGCAGCGGTCGCAGAGGATGCACGCGTCGTGGTTGACCGCGATGACGGGGTTGGAGTGATCCTCGCCGCGGCCGTGGCCGCGCGGGAGCGGGCTCTCGTCCTGCTTGACGCCGTAGCGGCGGACGTAGACGAGCAGCTCGTTGTCGGCCGTCTTCGTCTCCTTGGGGTCCTCCTCGGCGCCGGGCTGGTCGACGAACAGCAGCTCGGTCAGCGTCGCCCGGTGGCGCTCGAGGTCCGGCGTGTCGGTCTTGACCTCCATCCCGTCCTCGCAGGGGCGCACGCACGACGCCGCGTACACGCGGGCGCCGACGTCGACGACGCACACGCGGCACACGCCGACGGGGTCGTAGCGCTCGTCGTGGCAGAGGACGGGGATCTCGATCCCGGAGTCCTTGGCGGCCTGCCAGATCGTCGTGCCCTCGGGCACGGTGAGCTCGCGACCGTCGATGGACAGGGTGACGGTGCGGATCTCGGTGGGGACGGGAGGGGAGATGGCCACGTTGCCTCAGAATCTCCTTGCTGGGACGGCGTCGTGAAGTCCGTGCATCTTAAGGGTCAATGGACGAGAGCTTCGAGCTGGAGGTCGGCGAGCTGGTCGGCGTTCGGCAGCCCGTCGTCAGTTAGACCACGAGCGGCGTAGTAGGCGCGGATCATAGACTCCAGTCGCTCTGACGTGAGTGCTGCCTCACGGCCCGAGCCGAGGGGGAGCGACTCCGAGAGGAAGCGGTCCGGCAGCGTGTCGTCGGCGCGGGTCCAGCCCTCGCGCGCGTTGAAGGCGCGCTTGGCCAGGACGACGCGCCGGGCGGTGGCCTCGAGCTCGTCGCCGTCGACGTCCCACCCGCTGACCGCGCTGAGCAGGCGCGCCCACTCGGGGTAGGGCTCCTCGAAGACGCCGCGCAGGAACTTGCAGAGGATCATGGAGTCCATGACGGCCGCGCGGTCCTCGGTCTCGATCGCCGCCGCGACGTGGGCGTCGCCGCCGGCCATCCGGTCGAAGCGCCCGGAGAGGTCGGCCTCGTAGGCGCCGGAGCGGTTGTGGTCGGCGCCGCGGGCGTTCACGGCCAGCCCGAGGGCCATCGCCTGCAGCGTGCGCGGCTCGTAGCCCGGGAGCTCGAGGCCCTTCACCTGGGGGGCGAAGGCGATCGAGCCCTGGCCGACCTGGGCGGCGGCCGCCCGTGAGCCCTCGGCCAGCAGCGCGCCGAGGCCCTC
>JAXDHC010000500.1:0-5615 GCA_034664705.1 Solirubrobacteraceae bacterium | reverse complement strand
GTCGATGTCGAAGGTCGCGGGAGCGGTGAGCTCCTCGTCGATGATCTCGTTGCAGAGATCAAAGCACTCGTCGCAGATGTAGACGCCCGGCCCGGCGATCAGCTTCTTGACCAGCCGCTGGCTCTTGCCGCAGAAGCTGCACAGCAGTTGCTCGTTGCTGTCGGTCGGTCGGGCCATGGGCTCGTGATCGCTGCCTGAGGTCCCGAAGCTAGTGCTCCGAGATCACCCGGTCAATGATCCCGTAGTTCTTCGCCTCTTCGGAGGACAAGAAGTAGTCGCGCTCGGTGTCGTTGCGGACCTTGTCGTACTCCTGCCCGGTGTGCTTGGCGATGATCTTGTCGAGCCGCTGACGGATGTCGATGATCTCCCTGGCGTGGATCTCGATGTCCGTCGCCTGGCCCTGGAAGCCCGAGGAGACCTGGTGGATGAGGATCTTCGCGTTGGGCAGCGCCATGCGCTTGCCCTCGGCGCCGCCGGCGAGCAGCAGCGCGCCCATGGACATCGCGATGCCGACGCAGATCGTCTGCACGTCGGGCTTGATGAACTGCATCGTGTCGTAGATCGCCAGCCCGGCGTACACCGAGCCGCCCGGGGAGTTGATGTAGAGCGAGATGTCCTTGTCGGGATCCTCGGACTCCAGGTGCAGGAGCTGGGCCACGACCAGGTTGGCGATCTGGTCGTCCACGGGGGTCCCCAGGAAGACGATGCGCTCGTTCAGCAGCCGGCTGTAGATGTCGAAGGCGCGCTCGCCTCGCGACGTCTGCTCGACCACCATGGGGACAAGGGGGCTCATGGTCCTCGCTCTGTTTCGCTCTTGGGTCCGGATTCCTGCCGGCGGCACGACGGGGTCGCGGCGCGCTCGAAAGAGCCTACCAACCGCTTTTTGCCGGTCTCGGCGCCGGCTGGACGGTGTGACGAAGCCGCCTGAGATCCGTTACGAGCCGGGGGTCCACAGGCGCTCGCCCGTGCCCTCCGCCGGCTCGTCCTTCTCGGGCGTCCACAGCTTGTCGCGGGCCTCGGCCTGCCCCACGCTGATCGGCTTCGCGTTCTCCGCGAGGAAGTCGACGGCCGCGCGCTGCGCGAGATCCTCGCGCAGCTCGTCGAGCCGGCCGGCCTTCTCGAGGCGCTCGCGCATCTTCTCGGGCGTCGTGCCCTCGCGCGCGGCGGAGGCCTGGAGCGCGTCGAGGACGTCGCCGTCGGAGGGCTCGATGCCCTCCGCCTCGATCACCGCGGCGATGACCGCCTCGCGGCGCAGCGCCTGCTCGGCGTCGGGCCGCGCCTCGGCGAGGATCTCGTCCTCGGCCTTGCCCGCGATCTGCAGATAGGCGTCGCGCGAGATCCCCTGGTGGCCGAGGGAGTGCAGCATGCGCTCCCACAGCTCGCGCGTGCGCGCCTCGATCAGCGGCTCGGGGACCTCGACGGTCGCCGCTCCCACCACCGCGTCGACGACCGCCTCGCGGAACTCCGCGTCGGCGCGCTGCTCGTCGGCCTCGCGCAGCTTCGTCGCGATGTCCTCGCGCAGCTCCTCGAGCGTGTCGAAGCCGGCGGCGTCGGAGGCGAAGTCGTCGTCGAGCTCGGGGAGCTCCTTGCGCTTGACCTCGTTGACGGTCACGGCGAAGTCGGCCTCGCGGCCCTGCAGCTCTTCGGCGCCGTAGTCGTCGGGGAAGGTGATCGTGACCGTGCGCTCGTCGCCGGCGCTCGCGCCGCGGAGCTGGTCCTCGAAGCCGGGGACGAGGCGGCCGGAGCCGAGCTCGATGAGCTGGTCGCGCGCCTCCCCGCCCGGGAAGGGCTCGCCGTCCAGCGTGCCGCGGTAGTCGACCACGACGAAGTCGGTCTCGCCGGCGGGCTCGTCGACCGTCTCGAGCCGCGCCGAGCGCTCGCGCAGCGCGTCGAGCTCTCCCTGCACCGCCTCGTCGTCGGCGGCGGGCTCGCGGCGCGGGGCCTCGACGCCCTTGTAGGCGCCGAGCGTCGCGGTCGGGCGCACGCCGATCTCGATCGTGAAGGTCAGCGGCTGCCCCTCCGTGGGGAGGTCGCCCATGTCGAGCTGGGGATCGCCGACCGGGTGGATCCCGGCGGCGTCGATCGCCTCGACGTACCAGCCGGCGATCGAGCCGCGCACGGCCTCGTCGACGACGGCCTCGCGGCCGATGCGCTTGATGACGACGGGCGGCGGGACCTTGCCCTTGCGGAAGCCGGGCATGCGGAGGTCCTTGCCCATGGCGCGGGCGGTCCGCTGGACGGAGCGCTCGACCTCCTCGGGCGGCACCTCCGCCTCCACGCGCACGCGCGACTCGGGCAGCTCGGTGACGGTCGTGTTGACGGCGGCAGGCATTTCCGGGCAACGATAGCGTGGGGCGATCGGCCCCCTGCCCCTGCCCCTCTCGACGCGCGCCGCGGCGTGGCTGGTCACCGGCCCGGCGGGGCATCTCTGGGCCGGCGCGGCCGACTGGGCCGCGCTCCTCGCGCGCTACGCCTGGGCGCGCGCGCGAGGGCGCGACATGCAGTGGGGGGCCTAGCCCGCTAGCAGGTGAGCGTCAGCGACACCGGCCGGTCGACCGCGTCGCCGGCGTTCACGGTGCCGCTCGCGGCGACCGCGCGGGTCACGACCTCGACCGTCGTGGCGTCGACGAGCGCGACGCCGATCGTCGCCTGGCTCGCCGTGTCGGTGGCGGCCACGGTGGCCTGCGGGGCGCACTTGGAGTTGTCCCCGCTGAACGTGACGCGGTACGTGCCCGCGGCCGTGCGCGTCGCGGCGGTCGCCCCGCGCTGCTGGCCGAGCGTGCCGTTGGCCGCGACGGCGGCGAACTTGTGCTGCGCCTGGGCGGCGGTGACCGCCTCCGTGCGCGCGTCGTTCTTGATCTCGTCGGCGCTCCTGCCGTCGACCTGGTCGGCGTTCAGCCCGGTCGCCACGCCCGTCGCGTTCGTCGTGAACGGCGCGGCCTTGCTGTTCGTGGACTCGATGCGCCCGACCTCGGCGCCGTTGGTCTCGAACTCGAACGCCCGGCCGTCGGCCAGGTTGTTGGACCGGATGCAGGGCTCGTTGTTGGCAGGCGATCCGCCGACCCGCGAACGGCAGCCGTAGATCGCTCCGCCGCCGTTGTTGGACTTGTTCGACTGGCGGGTGCCGTACGTGTTGTTGTTCGCGATGATCTCGGTCTCGCGGTTGTACTCCAGCGTCGCGTTGGCGGACGGGTTGCGGGCGCCGCCGGTGAGCGGGCGGCCCTCGCCGGCGGCGAGCGCGAACGGCGTGACGAGCATCGCGATGATGACCGAGCCGGCGAGGATCCAGGGACCCTGGCCACGGCCGGGCAGGCGCGTGCGGATGCGCTTGAGCATCAGGTGAATCGACCTCCTTGGGGGGACGGAGAGCCCCGCGTCCGTGTGCGTGCGGGGCACTTCCCTCTCCAACATCCCCGCCGCCGCGAAGGTTGCGGTTCTGCAAGGTCCCTGTCAGAGGACGGCGAACAGCGGCCAGCGGCCGGGGACGTCGCGCAGCGCGTGGGTGCCGCGGTCCTTGAAGCGGAACCCCGCGCCGACGACCGTGCCGTAGACGGTGCCCGAGGCGAGCACCTCGCCCGGCGCCGCGAGCGCGGCCACGCGCGCGGCGATGTGCACCGCCATGCCGCCGACGTCCTCGGCGAGCACCTCGCACTCGCCGGTGTGCAGCCCGACGCGCACCGTGAGCCCCAGCGGCTCGAGCTCCTGCACGAGCGACTGCGCGCAGCGCACCGCGCGCGACGGCGGCCCCTCGAACGCCACGAGGAACGCGTCGCCGATCGTCTTGACCTCGCGGCCGCCGAAGCGGTCGAGCTCGCGCCGGACCACCGCGTCGTGACCGGCGAGGAGGTCGCGCCAGCCGGCGTCGCCGAGTCGCGCCGCGTGGCCCGTGGAGCCGACGATGTCGGTGAACAGGATCGTCAGGAGCTCGCGCTCGACGATGCGCCGGCGCCCGCCCGTGAGGAACTCCTCGATCTCCCCCAGCAGCGACGCCGTGTCGCCGACGCTCGGCATGTTGTCGATGCCCTCGAGCTCGACGTACCGCGCGCCGGGGATGCGCTCGGCGAGGAAGCGCGAGTGACGCACGTCGATCAGCCGGTCGCCCATGCGATGCAGGATCAGCGTCGGGACGCGCAGCTCCCCGAGGTCGTCGCGCACGTCGAAGTCGGCCAGCGAGCGGGCGACGCGCCGCACCTCCCCCGGGCTCGAGGAGAGGCGCTCGAGCCGGCCCAGCCACGCGCGCAGGTGGCCGTCGTCGGCCCGGGACGGCGCGAGGTCGTCGAGCACCGCGCCGGTGCCCCACCGCTCGATCATCCGCTCGAAGGCCTCGGCGCGCGTGCGCGCGTCGCGCGTCCAGTCCTCGTCGGCTGCGGCGACCGACTGGGCGATCGCCGCGTAGAGCACGAGCGCGCGGACGCGCGCCGGGCGCTCGGCCGCGACCTTGATGGCGAGCGGCCCGCCGGTCAGGTAGCCCATGAGGACGGCGCACTCGCTGCCGACCGCGTCGAGGACGGCGATGACGTCGTCGACCTCCTCCTCGAGCGGGAGCGCGCCGTCGAGCGGGTCCGACAGCCCGTTGCCCCGGCGGTCCATCAGGACGACGCGGGCCAGCGACGAGAGGCGCGTGAGGAAGTTCGCCATCCCCGGGTCCTCCCACACGTGCTCGACGTGGGAGATGATCCCCGGCAGGAACAAGATGTCGGTCGGGCCCTCTCCGATCGCGGTCCAGGCCAGGGTGATGTCGCCGTTTCGGGCGTAGTGCGTCTCCGTGTACACCGCGCGGAAGTATGGTGCCCGCCACCCCGAGGGAAGGCCAGGACGCGCATGACCGACGTGCCGCAGCGATTCCGAGCGCTCGTCGCCGAGCAGGACGGCGACGACGTCCGCCGCTCTCTGCGCGAGCTCGCCGCCGACGACCTCCCCGAGGGCGACGTCACGGTCCGCGTCGGCTGGTCCAGCGTGAACTACAAGGACGCGCTCGCGGTGAGCCCGAAGGGCCGCGTCGCGCGCGGGTATCCGCTCGTGCCGGGCATCGACCTGGCCGGCGAGGTCATCGCCGCCGACGCCGGCGACGTGAAGCCCGGCGACCAGGTGATCGTCCACGGCCACGACCTCGGCGTCGCCCATCACGGCGGCTTCGCCGAGTGCGCGCGCGTGCCGGGCGCGTGGGTCGTGCCGCTGCCCGACGGGCTGACCGCGCGCGACGCGATGGCGCTCGGCACCGCCGGGTTCACCGCGGCGCTGTCGATCGTGCGCCTCGAGGAGCACGGGCTGTCGCCCGGCGACGGCCCGGTCCTCGTCCTCGGCGCGACCGGCGGCGTCGGCTCGACGGCGGTCGGGATCCTCGCCGCGCGCGGCTACGAGGTGCACGCCAGCACCGGCAAGGCGGACGAGGCCGACTTCCTGCGCGGGCTCGGCGCGAGCGAGATCCTGTCGCGCGAGGAGACCTCCGCGGAGTCCAGGCGGCCGATGGAGAAGCAGCGCTGGGCGGGCGTCGTCGACCCCGTCGGCGGCGCGGCGCTGGCCTACGCGCTGCGCACGCTGCGCTACGGCGGGGCCGTCGCGTCGAGCGGCCTGACCGGCGGCACCGACCTGCAGACGACCGTGTTCCCCTTCAT
>JAXDHC010000499.1:0-5832 GCA_034664705.1 Solirubrobacteraceae bacterium | reverse complement strand
GACCTGCGCAGCGGCGCGGCCGTCGAGCTCGACGCGCTCGAGCTCGAGTGCCTCGCCTGGTCGACGCACGCAGACCTCGCCCCGCTCCTGGACCCGAGCCTGACCCGCTGGCCGCACGAAGACCTAGCCCCCGCCGACGACCAATCCGACACCCACGAGGACTCCTGAGCTCGATGACGACCGACGTCCTGTTGATCGGTGGCGGCGTGGCCTCTGCGAGCGCGGCTTCCGAGCTGCGCGCGCAGGGCTTCGCCGGCTCGATAACCCTGCTCACCCGCGAGCTGCAGCCGCCGTACCACCGCCCGCCGGTGACGAAGGAGCTCCTGACCGGCCGGGCCGAGGGCGACGACGTGCTCGTCCACCCGGCCGAGTGGTACGTCGACCACGACATCGAGCTGCGCACCCGCGCAGGGGTGACCGCGCTGGATCCCGAGGCACGCCAGGTCAAGCTCGCCACGAAGGAGGAGATCACCTTCGACCAGGCGCTCATCGCGACGGGTGCGATGGTCCGGCGGTTGCAGGTCGACGGCGCGCAGCTCGAGGGCATCCACTACCTGCGCGCGCCCGGCAACGCGGCTGCGCTGCGAAAGGACCTCGAGGACGCGCAGCACGCCGTGGTGGTCGGCGGCTCGTTCGTCGCGACCGAGGTGGCCGCCTCGCTCATCGCGGCCGGCACGCGCTGCACGCTCGTCATGCAGGAGGCGCGCCCGCTGGAGCGCGCCTTCGGCGGGTTCGTGGGCGGCATCGTCGCGGAGCACCTCGAGCGCCGCGGCGTCGCGATCATCGGCGGCGAGGACGTCGTCACGATGGAGGGCGACGAGCGCGTCACCGGAGTGGTCACGGCCTCGCGCCGTCGGATCGCCGGCGACGTGGTCGTCGTCGGCGCCGGCGCGGTTCCCGACGCGGGCCTGGCCGCACGCGCCGGGCTCGACATCGGCGAGACCGGCGGCGTCCGCTGTGACGCCCACCTCGCGACGAGCGCCGCGGGCATCTATGCCGCCGGCGACGTGTGCGAGTACGACAGTGTCGTCCACGGGCGCCGAATCCGCGTCGAGCACGAGGAGCACGCGGCCGCGCAGGGCCGCACCGCCGCGCGCAACATGCTCGGGCAGGCGGTCGAGCACCGCGAGGTCCCGTACTTCTGGACCGACCTCGCCGATTGGCTGACGCTGGAGTACGTCGGCGCGGCTGCGCGCTGGGACGCCGAGGTCGTCTCGGGCGACCCGGCCGGGCGCTTCACGGTCTGGTACCTGGACGGCGACCGTGTCGTCGCGGCGCTGACCGCCGGCCGGAGCGCCGACCTCGACGTCGCCCGCGAGCTCATCGCGACCGGCGCGACCGCCGCTTCACTGGCCGAGCGCGGCATCGACGCGGCCCCGGCGGCGGTGGGGGTGGCGCGATGACCGAGTGGGCCACCGACGAGCGATCGACCCCCGAGCCGACGACGATCGTCAAGGCATACACGCGCCTCTACTCCGACGCCGATGGGCACTCGCGCTTCGAGGACGTCGAGCTGCCCGCGAAGACGGGCGGCGTCATCGAGTCCGACCTCGTCGCCACGCTCGCCGACCCGATCGCCGCCGAGACGGTCGTCTTCCGCAACGTCCTCCACGAGGCGAGCGACTCAGAGCCGCACAACGCGCCGCGACGCCAGTTCATCATCCAGATCACCGGCTGGTGCGAGATCGAGACCTCGACGGGCGAGGTCCGCCGCTTCGGCCCCGGCGAGGTCCTCCTCGTCGAGGACCTGGACGGCCGCGGCCACATCACGCGCGCCGACGAGTCGGGTGAGCGGCGCACCCTGCTCATCACGCTCCGCACGGAATGACGAACGCAGCCCTCGACATGTCCGCTGCGTCTGCCCTCCGTCCAATAATTGTGTACAGGAGCAGTACGATCCGTGGCTGACGGGACGCTCGACGCCCGAGCAGAGGTCGCGGCGACCGATGGCGCCCCCGGCCCTGCCGGGCCGCTCGCCGGCGTCCGCGTCCTCGAGTTGGGCACGCTGATCGCCGGCCCGTTCGCGGCGCGTCTGCTCGGCGACTTCGGGGCCGAGGTCATCAAGGTCGAGGCGCCGCGGCGGGGCGACCCGCTGCGCGAGTGGGGCGCCGCCCGGCATCGCGGCCGCTCGCTGTGGTGGCCCGTCCAGTCACGCGGGAAGAAGCTCGTCACGCTGGACCTCCGGACGCCGCGCGGTGCGGAGCTCTGCCGGCGCCTCGTGGGCCACAGCGACGTCCTGATCGAGAACTTCCGGCCGGGGACGCTCGAGCGCTGGGGGCTCGGCCCGGACGAGCTGCTGGCCGTCAATCCCGCGCTGATCGTCGTGCGCGTCTCGGGTTTCGGGCAGACGGGCCCCTACGCCGCGCGACCCGGGTTCGCCTCGGCCGGCGAGGCGATGGGCGGACTGCGCCACCTGAACGGCTTCCCCGGTGAGGCGCCGCCGCGCGTCGGGCTCTCGCTGGGCGACTCGCTCACGGGGCTCTTCGCGGCCTGGGGGGCGACGATGGCCCTGTACCACCGGGACGCCCGCGGCGGTCGTGGGCAGGTCGTCGACGCGTCGATCCTCGACAGCTGCGTCGCGATGCTCGAGTCGATCCCGGCCGAGTACGCCGCCCTGGGCGCCGTCCGGGGGCCGTCGGGAACGGGCGTGGCGAACATCGCGCCGTCCAATCTCTACCGGTCGCGCGACGGCAAGTGGCTCGTCATCGCGGCGAACAACGACAACCTCTGGCCGCGCCTCTGCCGCGCCATGAACCGCGAGGACCTGCTCGCCGACGACCGATTCGCGACCCACCAGTCGCGCGGCGCCCACGGCACGGAGATCGACGCGATCGTCGCCGCCTGGGCTGCCGAGCGAGATGCGGCCGAGATCGACCGGATCCTCACCGGCGCGGACGTCGTCTGCGCCCCGGTGAACACGATCGCCGACCTGTTCAGCGACCCACACGCGTCCGCCCGCCAGCTGTTCGCCGCGGTGGCCGACGGCGAGCTCGGCGACGTGATCGGGCCGGCCCCGACGCCGCGGCTCAGCGACGCGCCGGCGCGCTCGGAGTTCACGAGCTCCTGGGAGCTCGGCCGGCACAACGACGAGGTCTTCGGCGAGATGCTCGGCCTCGAGCAGCACGAGATCGAGGAGCTGCGCGAGGCGGCGGTCATATGATCAGGTGCCAAAATTGCATGCAATCAGTTGACACTGGAGGACAAAGCCGGAGATACTGGCCCGGCCATGACCTCCTCCCGTCCGTCTGCGTCCCGCGCGGGCGCGTGATCGCCCCATGAGCGAAAACCTGCTCCTCGACGCGACCCATGTCGCGTACAGCTACCGGGGCATCCCGGCCGTCCGCGACGTCAGCCTCACGGTCTCGCCCCGCGAGGTCGTCGCCATCGTCGGCCCCAACGGTGCGGGCAAGACGACGCTGGCGAAGATGCTCAGCGGCGTTCTGCCGCCCGCGGAGGGCGACATCCGGATCGACGGCCGCTCGATCGCGGGCATGCGGCCGAGCAAGGTCCCCGCGCTCGGCGTCGGGATCGTGCTCGAGGGCCGCCACGTCTTCCCGGGCCAGTCCGTGCTTGTGAACCTCGAGCTGGGCGCCTTCGCGCGCAAGCTCAAGGGCGCCGCGCTCGCCTCGGAGATCCAGCGGATCTTCGGGATCTTCCCGGACCTCGAGCGGTGCGCGGACAAGCCGGCCGGCTCGCTCAGCGGCGGCCAGCAGCAGATGCTGGCCATCGGGCGATCCCTCATGGGGGCGCCGCGGATCCTGATCCTCGACGAGCCGTCGATGGGCCTCTCGCCGAAGCTGGCGTCCGAGGTCTACGCCGCGCTCGCGTCGCTGCGCGACTCGGGGCTCGCGATCCTGCTCATCGAGCAGAACGCCCGCCTGGCGCTGGAGTTCTGCACACGCGGCTACGTCCTGCAGTACGGCCGCATCGTTCTCGAGGGACCCGTCGCGGATCTCCGCGAGGCCGATCTCGTTCGCAAGATCTACCTCGGGAGCGAGGCCGTCGCAGCGTGATGGACACGCGGGCGTGAGGGACGCCGGCGTGCGGTTTGAAACCAAGCGAGGAGAGACGCACCCATGAGGAAGAGGCTTGTCAATACGCGCGCACGCGCGGGCGCGATCGGCGCGCTCGCGGCGCTCGCGCTCGGCGTCGCTGCGTGCGGCGGCGACGACGGCGGCGGTGGCGGTTCGTCGAGCGGTGGGGCCGACAAGGGCCCGATCAAGCTCGGCTACGTCAACGCGCTCACCGGCGCCTACGCCGTGCTCGGCGGTCCCGAGTTCAACGGCGTCAAGCTCGCCGTGAAGGACATCAATGCCGAGGGCGGCGTGTGCGCGCGCAAGCTCGAGGTCGCCGCTCAGGTCGACGACCAGGGCCAGCCGAACCTGTCCGTCGCAGGCATCCGCAAGCTCGGCGCGCAGGAGGACCTGTCGGTCGTCTTCGGCCCCGGCCTGACGCCGAACGCGATCGCCGCCGCGCCGATCGCCGAGTCGCTCAAGAAGGTCTTCATCGTCGAGACCGCGCAGCGGGACCCGTGGGACAAGCGCAAGTACGTCTTCTCGGTGCTCACGCCGCAGGACGTCGTCGGCGAGCTCATCGTCAAGCGCATGGGCGAGACACTCGGCTCCGGCAGTCACAAGATCGCCATCCTCAACGCGGCGGTCCCGTATGCGCAGAACGGCGCGGACCAGCTCAAGGACCTGTCGCAGAAGAACGGCTGGGACGTTGTCCTGACCGACACGTACGACCCGACCGCCGTGAGCTTCACCTCGCAGGCGTCGAAGGTCGCGAAGGCCAACCCCGAGGGCCTTCTCATCTGGGGCGCGGGCGCCCCGGGCGACGCGCAGCTCATCAAGCAGGTGCGCGCCGCCGGCTACAAGGGCCCGGCGGTCGGCGACATCATCTGGACGCTGCCGTTCATCTCGGAGGTCGCCGGCGCCGCCGCTGAGACGATGGTCGGCTTCACGCAGCTGAACAACGTCGACCCGCCCGCGAACGTCGAGAAGTTCCTCACGGGCTACAAGGCCGCCTACGACGAGGAGGCGACGTTCCTCTCCGCCGCCTCCTACGACGGCGTGCACGTCGTCGCCGAGGCGATCAAGAAGGCCGGCTGCAAGGCCGACTCGACGAGCATCGCCAACGCGATGGTCGACCTGAAGTACGACGGCGTCAACGGGCCGTGGAACTACACCGCCGACTACAAGGGCGGTCCCCCGAGCGAGTCGTTCAGCGCCGCGACGTTCAAGGACGGCAAGCCCGCGTTCGCCGAGCCGGTCGGCGAGGGCCAGTAGCCGAGGAGTACGGCACGCGATGACCCCCATGGGCACACGAGCGCACGATCGGGCGGTGAGCTGAGCCATGCCTGACGTCCTCTTGATCGTCAGCGGCATCACGCTGGGCGCGATCTACGCGCTCGTGGCCCTGGGCTTTCACCTGATCTACCGCACGGTGAACGTCCTGGACTTCGCGCAGGGCGACAAGGTCGTCATCGGCGGCCTTGTCGCCCTCAGCCTGGTCCAGGGCGGCGTCCCGCTCGGCCTCGCGATCCCGCTGATCCTCGCGGTCGGCGCGGCGGCCGGCGTCCTCTATGAGTACGTGGTGATCCGTCCGTCGCTCCCGCGGGGCGTCGACGCCGCGGTCGTCGCGACGGTCGGTGCGCTGCTCGTCCTCTCGAGCGGCCACATCCTCATCTGGGGCGCCACCGCGGAGCGCTTCCCGCCGGTCGTCGGCGGCAGCGTCACGATCGGCGGCTCCCCGATCGATCTGCAGAACTTCGTCATCTGGGCCGTCGTCGCCGTCAGCGTCGCCGCAGTGGCGCTCTTCCTGGCCAAGGCC
>JAXDHC010000498.1:0-7664 GCA_034664705.1 Solirubrobacteraceae bacterium | reverse complement strand
CGCGCTGGCCGCCCTGGACGAGGATGCGCAGCGTCCCGTCGGGCACCTTCATCATGCGCGCGATCGCGCCGACGACGCCCACGCGGAAGAGGTCGTCGGGGCCGGGCTGCTCGAGGTCGGGGTTGCGCGAGGCGACCATGACGAGCATCCGGTCGCCGGCGAGCGCGTCGTTGACGAGCTGGATCGAGCGCTCCTGGCCGATGGCCAGCGGCGTGAGGGTGTCGGGGAGGGGAACGGTCTCGCGCAGCGGCAGGACCGGGAGCCGGCTCGGGAGGCTGCGCTGGGCGCCGACCGCCACCGGGCGCGCCTCGCCGCCGCCGTCGATGTCGATCATCGGCCCTCCACCACGCCCTCGTCGCGCGCGACCTCGATCGGGACGCTGCGCGAGCGGGTCTCCGGCCTGGCGAGCGGGAGGTCGATGCGCAGGATCCCGTCGGTGTAGGTGGCCCGCGCGCGGTCGGGCACGACCTCGGCGCCCAGCGGGATCACGCGCCGGAAGGGCCCGAAGTCGATCTCGAGCTGCTGGTAGAGGCGGCCCTCGGAGTCGGCGGGGCGGCGGTGCCCGGCGATGACCAGCTCGCGGCCCTCGATCTCGAGGCTCAGCTCGTCGGGATCGATGCCGGCCAGCTCGGCCTGCACGACCGCGCGGGGCGGGTCGCCCTCGTAGAAGACGTCGACCGCCGGCGAGAAGCCGCCGCGGCGGCGCGGCGCCAGGCCGGTCCGCTCGAACACGTCGCCGAACAGCTCGTCCATCTCGCGGCGCATGCGCTCGAAGTTGGCGAACAGATCGCGCTCGGGTGGCATGGGTGGGAATGTACTCCGGCGCGTCGCCGACCCAAGGGCGCGCCGAGGTTGCGTCGATACCGCGGGTGTGTGGCCGGTGGATGCCGGCGCCGCCAGACGCACGCAGGGGGTGTCGGGACAGCCTCTCTCAGACCGTGTAGACCGCGCCCTCGTGGGCGACGAGGACGGGTCCGCCGAAGGCCTGCTCGGCCTCCTGGCGCGCCCAGAGCTCGTCGAGCTCGTCGGAGATGTGGGTCAGCACGAGCCGGTGCACGCCCGCGCGCGAGCCGTGCTCGCCGGCCTCCGCGGGCGTGAGGTGCCCGCGCGGCCCGTCGCGCTCCGGACGCGGCAGCGTCGCCTCGATCATGAGCAGGTCCGCGCCGTCGGCGAAGCGGACGAGCTCCTCGTTCGGCGCGCTGTCGGCGCCGTAGGTGAAGCGCCCGCCGCCGTTGACGGAGGAGATCCCGACGGCGTACGTCGTCGTGAAGTGCGGCACCTCGTTGAAGCGCACGCGCAGGCTGCCGACCTCGAGCTCCTCGTCGCCCGCGTACTCGCGGACGTCGAAGGCGTTCTCGATGAGGTCCTCGTTGCCCCACGCGCCGACGACGCGCCGGAACGTCTGCGTCGCGCCGCGCGGCGCGTACAGGCGCGGCCGCGCCGGCGTGTCGGTGCCCGGCCACCGGTCGACGGGCACCGACTGCTGGCGCGGCGCGTACGTCAGCGCGTACGCGAACGGCACGAGGTCGAGGAAGTGGTCGGCGTGCAGGTGGGAGATGACGACCGCGTCGACGTCGGTGTAGTCGCGGTAGCGGCGCAGCTTGGAGAAGACGCCGTTGCCGCAGTCCAGCAGCAGGCACGCGTCGTCCTCCTCGACGAGGTAGCCGCTGCAGGCGCCGTCGGCGTCCTGCCATGCCGGCGACTTGCCCAGGACCGTGATGCGCACCCTCGAGGCCTCCTCGTGGACGCCTGGGACTGTAACCCGCCTGCGCCGCCGGTGACGACTCCGCGCGGGCGGCGGGCGCCTACCGCGCGCCGCGCGCGGGCGCCCGCCGGGCCAGCGCGACGAGGACGGCCACGCCGAGCGCGCCGCTGATCGCGGAGCCGAGGAAGATCCCCACCTTCGCGCGGTCCACGAGGGCCGGGTCGTCGAAGGCCAGCTGCGCGATGAAGAGCGACACGGTGAAGCCGACGCCGGCGACCGCCGCGACGCCGAGCACGTCGCGCCGCGCGACGTCGCCGGGCAGCCGGCCCGCCCCGCTCCACAGGCCGAGCATCGTGGCTCCGGCGACCCCGGCGAGCTTGCCCACGACGAGCGCGGCGACGATGGCCCAGGTCAGGCGGCTGGCGAGCGCGTCGCCCAGCACGCCGCCGCCGAGGTCCACCCCCGCGTTCGCCAGCGCGAAGAGCGGCACGACGAGGAACGCGCTGACCGGGTGCAGGCGATGCTCGAGCGTCCGCAGCACAGCGCGGCCGCCCACCGCGCGCGCCGGCGTCAGCAGGCCGAGCGCCACGCCGGCGATCGTCGCGTGGACGCCGGACCGGTGGATCGCCGCCCACGCGACCAGCCCGATGAGCACGTAGGGGGCGATGCGCGTGACGCCGAGGCGGCGCGCCACCACGACGGCGCCCAGCGCGGCCGCGCCCGCCGCGAGCCACGCCGGGGACAGGTCCGTGGCGTAGAAGACGGCGATGACGGCGATGGCGACGATGTCGTCGACGATCGCGATGGTCAGCAGGAACAGGCGAACGCCGGGCGAGACGCGGTCGCCGAGCAGGGTCACCAGGCCCACCGCGAACGCGATGTCGGTCGCCGTCGGGATCGCCCAGCCCGCCGCGCCCTCGCCGCCCGTGGTCAGCGCGAGGAAGATCCCCGCCGGGAGCAGGACGCCGCCCAGCGCCGCGATCGCGGGCAGCGCGGCCGCGCGGGGCTCGCGCAGCTCACCGGTGACGAGCTCGCGCTTGATCTCCAGTCCGACGACGAAGAAGAACAGCGCCATGAGGCCGTCGTTGACCCAGTGGCGCAGGTCGAGCGTCAGCGCGAGGCTCCCGGCCCCGACCCGCAGCTCGTGCTCCCAGAGGGCGACGTACTCGTCGCCGAGCGGGCTGTTCGCCCAGGCGAGGGCGAGGATCGTCGCGGCGAGGAGCGCGAGCCCACCGGCGGCCTCCTCGCGCAGGAACTCCACGAGCGGATCGACCGCCTGCCGCACGCGCGCCCTCATGCCCGGCCCACGGCGCGCGAGGTCAGCGGTCGCCGCCCGGCGAGCGCGGGGCGAGGCGGTACTCGTCGGGCAGCACGAAGCGCTCGACGTCGCGGCCGTCGGTGTCCGCGAAGCCATAGCGGCGCGCGAGCACGGCGGCCTGGACGCCCGCGCCGCTGAGCTCGATCGCCGCCGGGTCGGCGAGCACCGCCGCGACCGCGCGGCCGACGAACGCCGGCGAGTGCGTCTCGGGCGGCGGCGCGCCGGCGAAGGCCTCCATCACCGCCTCGGTGCGCGTGAAGCCCGGGTACACGCCGAGCGCCGCGACGCCGTGGTCGCGCAGCTCGTGGGCCATCGCGACGACGAGCCGGTCCGTCGCCGCCTTGACGACGTCGTAGGGCACGTTGCCGAGGTAGTGGCCGGGCATGTCCGAGCCGCCGGTGCACGCGATCACGCCGGCGCCGCGGCCCACCATCAGGGGCGCCGCGAGCCGCGCGGCGGCGAACTGCGCGCGCAGGCCGGCGGTGAACATCGCGTCCCAGCGCCAGAGCGGCTGCTCCCAGAACGGAGCGGTGAACGTGTCGCCGCCGTGGCCCTCGTAGCCGCCCCACGCGTTGGCGACGAGGAGGTCGAGGCGCCCGTGCTCGGCCGCCACGCGCTCGAACAGGGCGGCGACCTGCGCATCGTCGGTGTGGTCGGTCGCCACCGCGATCCCGTGCCCGCCCGCGGCGGAGACCGCCTCGGCGCTGTCCTCGACCGTCCCCGGGCCGGCGTTCGGCTCCGCGCCTCCGCGCGCCCGCGTGGAGCGCCCGGTCACGTAGACCGTCGCGCCGCACTCGCCGAGGACGAGGGCGACGCCCTTGCCGACGCCGCGCGTCGCGCCCGTGACGACCGCCACGCGGTCGGAGAGGTCCGGCGCGGTCCAGCTCATCGAGCGACCGCGCTCAGCGGTGCAGCGCCGCCTGCTCCTGGGCGGTCGGGAAGGCCCACGTCGCCTGCGTGCGGCGCTCCTGGCGGAAGTGGAAGCGCATCTGGCGCGGTGGCCGCAGGCCGTCGGGATGGTCTGGCCGGAAGGTCGCGCACGGCTCATCGAGGTTGAGCGCACACAGCAGATTGCACCGGAAGTAGCAATCCTCGCACGACACCTTCTTCGCGGCAGCGCGACCCTTCGCCATCCCTGTGACCGATCCCCTCGACATACCCCTGGCTGACGGAACGGGCGGGATCCAACCACCGGCCCGGCCCGCCTGCAACGGCGCACCCCGCAAATGCCGCAGATTTCCCACATGAGTCGCGAAGTAGCCGCAAATCGGCATGTTTCCATCATCACGAGCACGAAGTTCCCGCATTGTGCGTACGTTTCCCCACCCGTGTCGCGGGCGCACGCGGGCCCCGGTCACCCGTCATCCTGGTCTCGTCGTGAACGTCCTCGTCACCGGCGCCACGGGCGCCATCGGCGCCGAGCTCGTCCCGCGCCTCGTCGGCGCGGGCCACGCCGTGCGCGCCTTCGCCCGGACGCCGTCGCGGGTCGCCGCCGCCGGCCTCAGCGGCGTCGTGGCCGGCGACGCGGTCACCGGCGCGGGGCTGGACGAGGCGCTCGCCGGCATCGACGTCGCGTACTTCCTCATCCACTCGATGGAGGGCGGCGCGCCGCGCGCCGCCGACGGCGCCGAGCCGCTGGTGGCCGGATTCGCCGAGCGCGACCGCCGCGCGGCGGCGAACTTCTCGGCGGCGGCCGCCGCGGCCGGCGTGCGCCGCGTGGTCTACCTCGGCGGCCTCGTGCCGCGCGCCGCGGAGCTGTCGCCGCACCTGGCCAGCCGGCTTGAGGTCGAGGAGATGCTCGCCGCCGCGGCGCCGGAGGCCGTGGCGCTGCGCGCGTCGATCGTCATCGGCGCGCGGTCGCGGTCGTTCCGCTTCCTCGTGCGGCTGGTCGAGCGGGTGCCGGTCATGCCGCTGCCCGACTGGCGCGGCAACCGCACGCGCCCGATCGACGCGCGCGACGTCCTGTCGTACCTCGTCGCGGCGGGGACCTCCGAGACGGTCGAGGGCCGGCTGTCGCTGGACGTCGGCGGGCCCGAGGTCCTCACCTACGCGCAGATGATCGAGCGCATCCGCGACCTGCTGCTGCTGAACCGCCCGCGCGTCGACCTCCCGCTGCGCCTCACGGCGCTGACCAGCCGGGTCGCCGCCGCGATCACCGGCGAGGATCCCGCGCTCATCGAGCCCCTCATGGGCAGCCTCGGCCACGACCTCCTGCCGCGCGACGACCGCGCCGCCGAGCTGTTCGGCGTGCGCCTGCACCGCTTCGATGCGGCGGTCGAGCGCGCGCTGCGTGACTGGGAGCGCAGCGAGGAGCTGGCCGCGCGATAGCGTCCGCGTGCAGATGAGCGAGGTGCAGACCAGCATCGACATCGCCGCCCCGCCCGAGGAGGTGTGGGCGCTGGCCATGGACCCGGAGCGGCTCGAGGACTGGGTGACGATCCACCGCCGCCTGGACGACCACTCCGACGGCCGCGTCCGCGCGGGGTATGAGATGGAGCAGACCCTGTGCCTGCGCGGGGTGAACTTCAAGGTGCACTGGGAGCTCGTGCGCTGCGACGAGCCCCGCCACGCCGAGTGGCACGGCCGGGGCCCCGCGCGCTCCCACGCCGAGACCGAGTACACGCTCGCGCCGAACGGCAAGGGCGGCACGCGCTTCAGCTACCGCAACGAGTTCCGCGCCCCGCTCGGGCCGCTCGGCGCCATGGCCAGCCGCACCATCGTCGGCGCCCTCCCGGACCGCGAGGCCCACGCCTCGCTGCAGCGCCTGAAGGCACTGGTCGAGAACGGGCGCTGAGCGACCGGCGGCGAGGCGGCGCCCGACGCCGACCGAGCACGCCCACACCTCCGCGACGCCCCGCGGCGGAGCGCCGCCGAGCAACGACATACCCCTTCGAGCGCCCGCGCGCCATTGTCCGTCACACCATCACCGGGTGTGACGGCTGCACGATCGCGCCCATCAGTGTGAGGGAGCGCACTGCCGGTTAATCCGCGCTGTAGATTGGTGGGCATGACTGATTTCCTGGAAGAGAAGAAGCGCGAGATCCAGGCCCGCCTCAAGGAGCTGCGCCCGCTCGTTGACGAATTTCAGCGCCTCGAGAGCGCCGCTGCCGCACTGGAGGGTGTCGCCACCGGTTCACAGCCGAGCGCGGCGCCGGCGCGGCGAGGACGCGGCGCCGCCACGGGCGGGGGTGGCGGTGGCGGCGGCCGCCAGCGCAACGGCGACGGGGGCGGCGGCGGCCGGCGCGGCCGCCCGCGCGGCAGCGGAACCCGCGCCAAGCAGGCACTCGAGCTCGTGCGCTCGCGGCCGGGCATCTCGATCCCCGAGATGGCCGAGGCCATGGGCATCCAGCAGAACTACCTCTACCGGGTGCTCCCCGGGCTGCAGAAGGACGGCCTCGTCCGCAAGGACGGCCGCGGCTGGCACCCGCTCGAAGCCGCCTAGGGCCGTCGGGCGGGACACACGCTTTCCCGCTACACCGGAAATGCTGACCATTGGAGTGACTCCGGGGTCGGCGCCACCGTACGTCACCACTCACGACCGCCGGCGCGATGCACCGGCGGTCGTGATGGTTGAAACCGAACCTCTCTCGAGTCAGACGAGCCCGAGCTCGCGGACCGCGTCGCGCTCCTCCTTGAGCTCGTTCACCGTGCGGTCGATCTTGCCCTGCGCGAAATCGTCCACCTCGAGGCCCTCGACGACCTCGAAGTCCCCGCCCGAGCAGCGGACCGGGAACGAGGACATGAGGCCCTCCTCGACGCCGTACTGGCCGCCGGAGCGGACCGCCATCGAGCGCAGCCCGTCCGCGCCGAGCACCCAGTCGCGCACGTGGTCGACCGCGGCGTTGGCGGCCGAGGCGGCCGAGGACGCGCCGCGGGCCTCGATGATCTCCGCGCCACGCTTGCCGACGCGGGGGATGTACTCGTTCTCGTACCAGTCCATGTCCACCTGGTCGACGGCGCGCTCGCCCTTGACCTTGGCGTTGAACAGGTCGGGGAACATCGTCGGCGAGTGATTGCCCCACACGACGAGGTCCTGGACGTCGGTGACGCCCACGCCGAGCTTCTGCGCGAGCTGGGCGACGGCGCGGTTCTCGTCCAGGCGAGTCATCGCGGTGAAGCGCTCGTTCGGGATGTCCGGGGCGTTGTTCATCGCGATGAGCGCGTTCGTGTTGGCCGGGTTGCCGACGACGAGGATGCGCACGTCGTCCGCGGCGTGGCTGTTGAGCGCCTCGCCCTGGGGCTTGAAGATCGCGCCGTTGGCCTCGAGGAGGTCGGCGCGCTCCATGCCCTTCGAGCGTGGGCGCGCGCCGACGAGCATCGCGACGTTGACGCCGTCGAAGGCCTTGATCGCATCGTCGGTGACGTCCACGCTCCTCAGCAGCGGGAAGGCGCAGTCGAACAGCTCGAGCGCGGTGCCCTCGGCCGCCTTGACGGCGTCGGGGATCTCCAGCAGGCGCAGCTCGATCTCCTCGTCGGGCCCGAGCATCTGCCCGGAGGCGATGCGGAAGAGCAGGGCGTAGCCGATCTGGCCGGCGGCGCCGGTGACGGTGACCGTCGTGGGCATCAGGTGTTCTCCATGTCGGTGTCGGATTGCGTCGAGGCTACTTCGCGGCCATCGCGCGCTGGAGACCCTCGTCGATG
>JAXDHC010000497.1:0-9834 GCA_034664705.1 Solirubrobacteraceae bacterium | reverse complement strand
GGACCCGGCGCCCACCGCGGCGGCGCCCGCGCCGACGGCGACCACGGCGCCACCCGCGCGCGCCGCGCAGGCCCGGCGCGGCGTCCGGCTCGTGCGCATCGGGCGGTTCACGGCGCCGCTGTACGTCACCGCGCCGCCCGGCGACCGGCGCCGTGTCATGGTCGTCGAGCAGACCGGGCGCATCATGGTCGTGCGCGGCGGGCGCACGCTCGCCCGGCCGTTCCTCGACATCCGGTCGCTCGTGCGCTCCGGCGGCGAGCAGGGCCTGCTGTCGGTGGCGTTCCCGCCCGACTACGCCCGCAGCGGGCGCTTCTACGTCTACTACACCGATCGCGCCGCCCGGCAGCGGATCGTCGAGTACCGCCGCGCGACGGCCGATCGCGCGAACCCGTCCACCGCGCGCCGCGTACTCGTCATGGCGGACCCCGAGCCCAACCACAACGGGGGGCTCATGGTGTTCGGCCCGGACGGGCTCATGTACGTCGGCACGGGCGACGGCGGCGGTGGCGACGACCAGCACGGCGCGCGAGGCAACGGCCAGGCGCTCGACACGCTGCTCGGCAAGATCCTGCGCATCGACCCGCGGGCGTCGGGCGAGCGGCGCTACTCGGTCCCGACGTCGAACCCGTTCGTGAGCACCGCGGGGGCCCGCGGCGAGATCTACGCCTACGGCCTGCGCAACCCGTGGCGCTTCTCGTTCGACCGGCGCACCGGCGCACTCGCGATCGCCGACGTCGGCCAGGACGCCGTGGAGGAGGTCGACTTCGTGGCCTCCGGGCAGGGGCGCGGCGCGAACTTCGGCTGGCGGCCGTTCGAGGGCGACAGCCGGAACTTCGACGAGCCCGCCCCGGGTGCGGTGGCCCCGGTGATCACGCACACGCACGCGGCCGGGTTCTGCTCGATCACGGGCGGCTACGTCGTGCGCGACGCGTCGGTCCCGAGCCTCGCCGGGCGCTACGTGTACTCCGACCTCTGCGACGGGCGGATCCGCGCCGCCCGACTGCGCGCCGGCACGAAGACGACCGGCACGCCGCTGGCCCTGCCCAAGGTGCCGAGCGTCTCCTCGTTCGGCGAGGACGCCGCCGGGCGGGTCTACGTCGTCTCGCTCAGCGGGCCGGTCTACCGGCTCGCCGCGCCCCGCTGAGGGCTGCGGCGGATTGGACCGGTATATCCGGTCCGATTCGTCCCAGCCCACCGCGGCGCCGGGACGCCTGCCGCGATGCCAGACGGACCACGCCGCGTATCGCCACGTGCGGCCGCGCCGAGCGCCTGGGCCCAACGGCCTCCCTCTGACAGGCTTCCCGGCCATGGACCCGCTCGCGCGCCTCGACATCAGCCAGGTCACCGCCGACAACCCCGGCCCGTTCACGCTGCGCGGGACGAACACGTGGCTGGTCGGGCGCGACCCGTGCTGGGTCATCGACCCCGGCCCGGCGCTGCCGGCGCACCTCGAGCGCGTGCTGGCCGACGCGCAGGACCGCGGCGGCATCGGTGGGATCGCGCTCACGCACGACCACGGCGACCACGCCGACGGCCTCCCCGCCCTCCGCGCGGCGGCCGGCGATCCGCCGGTCGCGGCGTCGCGCCATCCGGCCGACGTGCGCCTGTCCGACGGCGACGCGTTCGGCCCGCTGACCGTCGTCGCGACGCCCGGCCACGCGCCAGACCACCTGGCGTTCGTGGCGGGGCGCGCGTGCTTCAGCGGCGACGCCGTCCTCGGCGAGGGCAGCGTCTTCGTCGCGCCGGACCCGGGCTCGCTGCGCGGCTACCTGCACGCGCTCGGGCGCCTGCGCGCGATGGAGCTGGACGTCCTGTGCCCTGGCCACGGCCCGCTGGTGCTGGACCCTGCCGGCCGGCTCGACCACTACATCGCCCATCGTCTGGAGCGCGAGCGCAAGCTCGAGCGGGCGCTCGCCGACGGGCTGCGCACCGCCGACGAGCTGCTGGACCGGGTGTGGTCCGACGCCCCGTCGGCGCTGCGCCCCGCCGCGACGGTCACCCTCGCGGCCCACCTGGACAAGCTCGACGAGGAGGCGCGCCTGCCCGACGGCGTCGAGCGCCCGCAGCTGTCGCTCTACGGGCAGGCGTGAGCGGGCGCCCGACCGGGCCCTAGCTGTCGATGGTGGACATGTCGGCGTAGCGCGCGCCCGCGGCCGCGCCGGCCGGCGCGGCCTCGTCGAGGCGGCGCAGGTCCTCGTCGGTCAGCTCGACGTCGAGGGCCCCGACGTTCTCCTCGAGGTACTTCACGCGCTTCGTGCCCGGGATCGGGACGACGTCCTCGCCCTGGTGCAGGACCCAGGCGAGCGCGAGCTGGGCCGGCGTGACGCCCTTCTCCTCGGCGATCTCGCGGACCCGCGCGACGATCTCGAGGTTGCGGTCGAAGTTCTCGCCCTGGAAGCGCGGGTGGCTGCGGCGGAAGTCGTCCTCCGGCACGTCGTCCGGGCTCTGGAAGCGGCCGGTGAGGAACCCCCGCCCGAGCGGGCTGTACGGCACGAAGCCGATCCCAAGCTCGCGGATCGTGGGGAGGACCTCCGCCTCGGGGTCGCGCGTCCACAGGGAGTACTCGCTCTGCAGCGCCGCGATCGGGTGCACGGCGTGCGCGCGGCGGACGGTCTGCGGCGACGCCTCGGAGAGCCCGAGGTGGCGCACCTTGCCCTCCTGGACGAGCTCGGCCATGGCACCGACGGTCTCCTCGATCGGGACCGTCTTGTCGACCCGGTGCTGGTAGTAGAGGTCGATGTGGTCGACGCCGAGGCGCCGCAGCGAGGCCTCGCATGCGCTGTGCACGTACTCCGGGCGGCCGTTGACGCCGAGGCGCGTGCCGTCCTCCTTGCGCTCGTTGCCGAACTTCGTCGCCAGCACGACGTCGCCGCGGCGATCGGCGATCGCGCGGCCGACGAGCCGCTCGTTCGTGAACGGGCCGTACATGTCGGCGGTGTCGAGGAACGTCACGCCGAGCTCGAGGGCGCGGTGGATCGTCCGGATCGCCTCGTCCTCGTCGGCCCGGCCGTAGAACTCGGACATGCCCATGCACCCGAGGCCCATCGCGCTGACCTGCAGGCCCTCGCTGCCGAGTGTTCGCGTCTTCATCTGAACCGGTCCTTCCGGGAGGTCTCGTTGCCTGATCAACCAGCTGGGCTCCCCGATAGGCGCCGCGGCGAATCGGCCCGCGGGTGATCCGGTCGCGCGGGCGACACGAACAGGAGTACATTCGCGCCAGGGAGGCGCCGTCAACGCACCGGAGGGCCGGAGGATGGCGAAGTCGGGCGACGTGCTGGACATCCCGGAGATGGGCGTGCGGGTCCGGTTCCTGCGGACCGCCGCCGACACCGGCGGCGAGCTGACCGAGTTCGAGGTCGTCGGGCGCGCCCGCGGGCTCCTGACGCAGGCGCACGTCCACGCGCACCAGACCGAGCGCCTGGAGCCCGTCACCGGCGCCATGCGCCTGGTCATGCACGGCGAGGACCGCCTGCTGCGCCCCGGCGACGCGGCCGAGGTCCCGCCGGGCACGTCGCATCGCCAGATCCCGGTCGAGGACGGGACCGTCCGCGTCACGACGCGCCCGGCGCGCGGCACCGAGGGCTTCCTCGAGCGCCTGGCGGAGTTCTCGCGGGACGGGCGGCTGCTCAAGGGCGGCTGGCCGCGGCCGACGGCGGTGGCCGAGATCGTCCGCGACTTCGGCGACGACGGCCTGCCCGCCGGCCCGCCCGAGGGCGTGCAGCGGGCGATCGCCAACGGCCTGCTCGCAAGCGTGCGCGCCGGACGCGCCGCGCGCGAGCACGCCCGGAGCGCCGCCGCCGCCGAGTACCTCTTCGTCGACGAGTGGGACGTCGCCGCCCCGCCGCAGGCGGTGTTCGACGCGCTCGCCGACGCGCGGACCTACCCGCGCTGGTGGACGCCGGTGTACGTCGACGTCGACGCCGACGGCCCGCCGGCGCTCGGCAAGGAGTCACGGCAGCACTTCAAGGGCCGCCTGCCCTACCACCTGCACACGCGCTCGCGGATCACCCGCCTCGAGCCGCCGCGGGTCGTCCAGGGCGACGTCGACGGCGACCTGCGCGGCCGCGGCACGTGGACGCTCACGCCGACGGCCGCCGGCACGCACGTGCGCTTCGACTGGCGTGTGCTCGCCGACCGGCCGCTGCTGCGGACGCTCACGCCGGTGCTGCGCCCGCTCTTCCGCTGGAACCACGCCTGGGCGATCGCCCGCGCGGTCGAGGGGCTCGAGCCCTACGCGCGCGCGACGGCGGGCGCGACCGGGCCCGCGCCGGCCGAGGCGGCACCCGGCGAGGTGGCGACGCCGGCGGGCTGAGGTCAGGCGCCGGCGCCGCCCGCGCCCGCGCCGTGGCACGCGGCGTGGCTCGGCGGCACGTCGAGCGCCGGGTTGCGGTCGAAGAAGCCGACCGGCTTGAGCCAGAACGAGATCGTGTCGACCGGCATCACCGGCCAGTCCTCGGGCCGGGTGATGTGGTTGATCCCGAAGACGTACCAGAGCACGACGTCGGTGTTCTCGATGGGGCGGTCGGCCGCCGTCCACACGGGCAGGCCGGAGTCGCCGGCGCTCTGCGTCGGGAACTCGCCGCACGGCCAGCGCTCGTCCTCGCGGTACGGCGTGACCCACAGCGTGTGGCCGACCGCCTGCGCGCGCTCGAAGACCGGCGAGGCGGGGTCGAGCAGGGCGGGGAGGGCGGCGCCGGGCACGAGCTTGTAGCCGACCGGCGTCCCGAGGCGGTTGGCGACGCCGTCGTTGACGACCTTCCACGCGCGCTGGCGCTGCCAGTCGTAGTCCTGACGGCCCGCGGTCTCGGTACGCAGGGCGGTGTTGCGCTGGACCATCGCGAGGCCGTAGGGGTTGCCCGGCCCCGTCGGGAGCGCCTCGGAGTCGCTCGCGTAGACCGTGTTCGCCTCGCCGTCGACGTCGAGGTCGAGGCGCGCGACGATGAAGTGCTGGTGGAACGGCGCGTACGTGCGCTCGTCGACGAGCGTGCCGTACGGTGGCTGCTCGCCCTCGAACTGCGTCGTGACCATGATGCCGGTGGCGCGCACCTCGCACTCGATGCTGCCGTCCTGGTGGAAGCGCCAGTAGACGAGGTACTCGTAGTTGGCGACGGTTGCGTGGAACGAGACGACGAGGCGGCGCTTGCGCCGCACCTCGGCGCCGGCGACCTCGTCGACGTGCTTCCAGAGGACCCCGTCGTCCTCCTCGTGGATGCAGATGGCGTTGCGGATCGTGTACGGCTCGCCGCGGGAGTCGTGCAGCGTCGCGTCGAGGTAGGCGATCTCGCCGAGGCAGTCGCAGGCGAGCTCGAGCGAGGTCGTCATGAACCCCAGGCCCCACTCGCCGATGTCGAACGCCGCGCGGCGCTCGTGCTCGCCGGTCGGGTCGCGGTAGGGCACGACCATCTCGGCGAAGGAGAGCCGGTGCGCGACCGGGCGCACGCGGCCGCCTTCCTCGTAGCCGACCGTGTGGATGACGAGGCCCTCGCGGTGGTTGAAGCCGATCCGCATCGACCAGCGCTGCCACGCGAGGTGGTTGCCGTCGAGCGTGAACGAGACGCCCTGGGGTTGGGTGACCTCGAGGGGGCGCACGTCGTCGCGCAGCTTCAGCCCCGGGACGAGGTGCGGCACGTACTCGCCCATGGTCGGCGCGGGCTCGATGACGCCGTCGTCCTCGATCTCCAGCAGCTCCATGCTGTTGAGGTCGACGATCGGGTGCAGGCCGGTGACGTGATTGGCGTACGGGCTCGCGCCCGGCTGCCGGCGGTGCCAGACGTCGGCCCAGCCCATGCGCCGGTCGGCGTACAGCGGCGGCACCAGCGCCGCGCCGTAGGCCCAGACGTCGATGAGGACGAGGTCCATGTCCGTGATCCCGCGGCGGGCCAGCGCCTCGATGACGCGCGGGTCGCGCCGCAGCGCCGCGTCGCACTCGTGGTACTCGTCGGCCGTCATCGCCGGCTGCTCGCCCGGCCGGTGCTCCCAGGAGGCGACGCGGTCCTCGGTGAGCGAGACGAGCGCCTTGTAGGCCTGGCCGTCGTCGCGGTTCCAGCACACGACCGTGGCGCTGCGGGCGATCGGGTCGCCCGGCGCGGCGTCGCGCAGCGCCGCCTTGGCGGGCTCGCGGAGCTCGACCGAGGCGATCCGCCAGCGGTCCGTCACGCCCTGGTCGCGGCGCAGGACGGCGACGGCCCGGCGGATCTCGTCGGCGGTCAGCGGGTCGAGCGGATGGCGCACCGTCGCGCTCGTCCCGGCCGTCTCTCCTGCTGCCACGGTGCCTCCTCGTCGCCTGTGGTGACCCTGCGCCCGGAACGCTATCCGGGTGGCTCGGCGAGGCGGCGGCGCGCGAGATCCATGGCCGCCCGCAGCGGCGTCGTGTCCCCGCCGGCGGCGTCGTAGATCGCCTGCAGCGTGTCGCGGATGCCCTGCACGCGGTGTCGGGCGCGCCGCGGGTCGTAGCCCTCGGGCTCGAGCTCGACGGAGATGTTGATGATGCCCCCGGCGTTGGCCACGAAGTCGGGCGCCCAGAGGATGCCGCGGCCGGCGAGCACGTCGGCGACGGCGTCGTCGGCGAGCTGGTTGTTCGCCGCCCCGGCGATGACGGGGGCCTGGAGGCGCGGGACCGTCTCCTCGTTGAGCATGCCGCCGAGCGCGCACGGCGCGAGGACGTCGACCTCGGCGGTCAGCGCGCGGTCGGGCGTCGCCCAGCGGGCGCCGAGCCGCTCGGCGTCGGCGCGCCTGCGCTCGTCGATGTCGGCGACGACGAGCGTGGCCCCGCGCCGCGCCAGGAGCCGAGCGAGGCGCAGCCCGACGCTGCCGAGGCCGACGACCGCCACGGAGCGCCCCTTCAGCGACGTGCTGCCGAACGCGCGCTCGCAGCTGGCGAGCACGGCCGCCTGCACGCCGAGCGCCGTGTACGGCGACGGGTCGCCCGAGCCGCCGCGCGCCTGCGCGAGGCCGCTGACGTGGCTCGTTGCCTGCGCGATCACCGTCATGTCGCGTGACGACGTGCCCACGTCCTCGGCCGTCACGTAGCTGCCGTCCAGGGCGTCGACCGCCTCGCCGAAGTCGAGCAGGACGTCGCGGCGCGCGCGGCCGCGCGGCGGCCCGTCGGGCAGGGCGATCACGCCCTTGCCGCCACCGAGCGGCAGCCCGGCGCAGGCCGCCTTGTAGGTCATCGCCCGGGCCAGGCGCAGGGCGTCGTCGATCGCGGCACCGGTGTCGTCGTAGCTCCACATGCGACAGCCGCCGAGCGCCGGGCCGCGGACCGTGGAGTGCACCGCGACCGCGCAGACGACGCCCGACCGCCGCCCGCGGCGGACGAGGAGCTGCTCATGCGCGAAGGGGACCGGATGGCGCACCACGTGCGGTCGCGACGATAGCGGCCGAGGCCGCCGCGCTCGCCGCGTGTCAGCCCGCGGGCGGCGGCGTGGCGGCGGCCGGCGTGGCGGTGTTCGTGGCGCTGCTCGTCGTGGTGGGCGGCGGCTCGCCGGGCGGCGCGTCGTGGGCCGCCGTGGCGGGCGGAGGAGGCTCGGACGCGGACGGCGGGCTCGATGCGGACGGCGCGGCCGGGTCGGCCGGCTGGCTCGACGGCGGTGCGGCCGCCGGCTGCGCGGGCGCCGGCGCCGGCGCGGGCGCCGGCCCGGACGCGGTGGGTGCGGTGGCGCTCGCCGGGGCAGGGGCGGGCGACGCCTGCGCCGGCGGCGCGGAGGCCGGCGGCGGGCTGCCGGCGGCCGGCGCGTCGGCGGCGGGGACGGGGCCGGCGGGTCCGGGCTCGGGCGCCTGCGGCGCCGGGGCGTGCGGGAGCACCGGAGCGACGGCCTCGGTCGGCGCGAGCACGCCGCCCGACGGCCCGGCGGCCGCCTCGAGGGGGAGCGCCGGCGGCGCCCCGGCCGCCGTGTCGCCGACCTCGACGACCGGCTGCGGCGTGCTGCTGACGATCCCGGGCACGGCGCCGGCCGCGCCTGCGGCGCGGCCGGGTGCGGTCCGCCGGCCGGTGGCCACAGCCGTCGAGGTCGGCGGCCCGGCGGCGAGGCGCGCGGTCGCCGGATCTGACGCGGCGCGGTCGTGCGCGGCGGCCGGCGGCGGAGGGGACGGCGCGATGTGGTGGCGGACCTCCACGGCGCCTCCGCCGACCACGGCCGCGCAGCAGACCACGGCGGCGACCTTCGCGGCGACCGCGCCGCCGCCCACGGCGGCCCCGCCGCCGAGGACCGCGCTGCCGCCGACCGTGCCGCCGCCGACCGTGGCGCCGCCGCCGACCGCCGCGCCCGACCCGGCGCCGCCGAGGCCGAGCAGCTTGGCGAGCGCGGCGAGCGCCGGGTGGCCGCCCGACAGCGCCCCGAAGCCGTCCGCGGTGGCCCGCAGGCCGCGCTTGTAGCCGCGGCAGCTCGAGCAGTCGCGGAGATGGCGCCGGGCGCGACCGCTGGCGCGGACGCCGCGGTCGTGGGAGAGCGAGAGGTCCGCGCGGATCTCGGTGCACGCCGTGTCGCGCGCCTCGCTCGCCTCGACGAGGCCGAGCCGCGCACGCACGAGCAGCGACTTCACGGACGGGACGCTGACCTTCAGCGCGTCGGCGAGCTCGCCGTAGGACAGGCCCTCGAGCTCGCGCATGAGCAGCGCGGAGCGCTGTTGCTCGGGCAGCCGCTGGACGTCGCAGACGAGCCGCCGCAGGTCCTCGCGCTGCTGGGTCTCGACGAGCGGATCGTGCAGCGGCGTCCGCGAGACGTCGTAGACCTCGCTCGCGGAGGGGACCGGCCGGCGGATCTGGTCGACGCAGCGGTTGTGCGCGACCCGGTAGAGCCACGCCCGCAGCGTCACCGGGCGCTCGTCCTGGCGCAGGGCGCCGTAGGCGCGCAGGAAGACGTCCTGGAGCACGTCCTCCGCGTCGGCGCGCGAGCCGGGCAGCATCTGGCGCGTGTAGGCGAACAGGCGCTGGCGGTAGCGGTCGTGGATGACGCCGAACGCGTCGTCGTAGCCCATCCGGAACAGGGCGACGAGCTGGTCGTCCGTCCGCAGTCGCAGGAGGGGCCCGACGGCGATGTGCCGACCGATGTACGCCGGGCCCTGAACGGCTGAGGCTTCCACGGATCTCCCCGTGCGACTGTAAACCGGCGGCCGGTCGTCGGGGAGCTTTTTTGCGACGGCCTCGGTCCGACCGTTCGGCCGATGTCAGCGATCGAGCGCGGCGGTGATGTGCCCGAAGACGTCGCGGGCGGCATCGCGGCCGAAGAACACGTCCATGTGGGTGTAGCCGGGCAGCACGTGCAGCGCGTCGTCGGCGCCGGGCCGGTGGGCCCGCAGCCAGGCGTGCGTCCGGCGCTGTCCGGAGGGCAGGAAGCACCTGTTCTCCGCGCCTGCCAGCAGGGTGAAGCGCGCGTCGGTCCGCGGCGCGGCCATCGCGAAGTCCTCCGGCAGGCCGCCCACGCGCTCGTCCACGCTGACGAGGTGCCCGGCGGCCGCGCAGGCGCGCATGTGGCGGAAGAACGAGGTCGGCACCCAGCCGAACTCGCGGCTGATCCAGGCGTGCGTCGCGTCGGTGAGGTTCTCGTGGCGCCAGAGCACGTCGGGCCCCGGCCCGTACGTGAAGTTCGCCACCGCGCACACGGGGTTGCGGCACTCGCGCCGGGCGAGCTCGGCCGTGCGCGCGAAGAGCGCGGCGGGCGGCGCGGGCGGCCGGATCGCCCACTGCGGATCCATCCCGGGCATGAACCGCTGGAGGGCCGGCACGAGCAGCTGCAGGCGCCGCCGCGAGGCCGGGGTGAGGTCGACGTGCAGCGACACGGCGTTGGAGACGATGTCGGTCACCTGCGGCAGCAGCCCGGCGAGCGCGGCCATGGT
>JAXDHC010000496.1:0-11746 GCA_034664705.1 Solirubrobacteraceae bacterium | reverse complement strand
CACCTGCTCGAGGACTGCTACGTCGCCGAGGCGCTGCACCCCGAGACCGGGGAGCCGACGCCGACCGGCGAGGCCGGGGTGTCCGTCGTCAGCAACCTCTTCTCGGAGGCCCAGCCGATCCTCCGCTACGAGATGGGCGACGTCTTCACGCTCGCCGACCGCTCGTGTCCGTGTGGCCGCACCCATCGCCTCGCGGCCGGCGGCTTCTTCGGGCGCACCGACGACATGCTGAAGGTCCGCGGGATCGTCGTGTACCCGGCGACGTTCGAGTCGGTGATCCGGGCGGTGCCCGGCGTGGGCGACGAGTTCGAGGTCATCGTCGACCGCGCCGACGGCGGGCTGGACGACGTCGTCGTGCGCGTCGAGCCCGCGCCCGGCGACGCGGCCGACGGCGCGTCGGTCGCCGCCCGGACCGCGGACGCCATCCGCGCGCACATCGGCCTGCGCGTCCGCTGCGAGGCGCTCGCGCCCGGCTCGCTCGAGCGCCCGCAGATGAAGGCCCGCCGCGTCCACGACCGCCGGGTGAAGGTGGGCGCATGAGCGCCGAGCCGGCCGCCGGGCCGCGCGAGTCGACACCGCGCCAGGACGTGATCCTGGCCCGCGCCGCCGAGCTCTTCGCGGCGCGCGGGTACCGAGCGACGTCGCTCGCCGAGCTCGCCGAGGCCGCCGGCATCGCCAAGCCGACGATCTTCCACCACTTCCGCTCCAAGCAGGACATCCTCTACGCGCTCTACGCGCACACGATGGACATCGCGCTGACGCGCATGCAGGCGGCGCCGCGGCCCGGTGAGGACCCGGCGCGCACGCTGCACCGGATGGTCCGCGAGCACGCGCTGCTGATCCTCGACAACCGCGACCTCTTCAAGATCCTCTTCGACGAGGAGAGCGAGCTCGCGCCCGACCAGCTCCAGGTGATCAAGGAGCTCCAGGCCCGCTACATCAAGCTCATCGCCGCCCAGCTCGACCGCCTCCGCGCCGAGCGCCGGCTGCGGCCCGGCTCGTCGCAGATCGCCGTCCAGGGCGTGATCGGCATGGCGAGCTGGGTCTACCGCTGGTACGAGCCCGAACGCGAGCGCACCCCCGAGGAGATCGCCGAGATCCTCGCCGACCTCGCCCTCGACGGCCTGGTCGGGCCGGCCCCCGACACCCCCCAGGAGGAGAGCACGACATGGCAGACGTGATGACGACGACCGCGACCACGCTCGCGGAGCTCGAGCTCGAGCACATCACCGCCGAGGTGGTCGACGGCGTGGGTTACCTGCGCCTCAACCGGCCGCCGGCCAACGCGCACAACCTCGCGATGATCCTCGAGCTCGACCGCGCGGTCCTCGCCGTGCGCTTCGACGACGACGTCAAGGTCGTGGTGCTCACCAGCGCGCTCGAGAAGTTCTTCTCGGCGGGCGCCGACATCAACGTGATCCGCGACGAGCCGCCGCACCGCGTCGGCCTCCTCAGCCAGACGAGCAAGGAGGTCATCATGCGGATGCGCTCGATCCCGAAGGTGTTCATCGCGGCCGTCAACGGCCACTGCATGGGCGGCGGGATGGAGCTCGCGATGGCCTGCGACCTGCGCTTCGCCGCGGAGGGCGACTGGCGGTTCGGCATGCCCGAGATCAAGCTCGGCGTCATCCCCGGCGAGGGCGGCTCGCAGCTCCTGGGCCGGATCGCCGGGCTCTCCAAGGCGCTCGACATCATGCTCGACGGCGGCGCGTTCGGGGTCGACGAGGCGGTCGAGCTGAAGCTCGTCGACCGCGTCTTCCCGGCCGACCGCCTCGCCGAGGAGACCCACACGTACGCGCGCAAGCTGGCCGAGGGACCGATCCAGGCGATCGGGTTCACGAAGATCGCCCTCACGGAGGGGCTCGAGATGCCGCTGCACGCCGGGTTCGCCTTCGAGCGCCAGCTCCAGAACGAGCTGCTGCGCACCGCCGACAGCCAGGAGGGAGCCGCCGCGTACCTCGAGAAGCGCCCGCCCCGCTTCGCGCGGCAATGGTGACATGACGGGGACCGAGGCCGGCGCGGGCGTCGTCGACCGGCCGCAGGACGGCTGGCGCGGCGCCCGGTACTGGGACGAGACCTGGCAGCGGATGCCGCGCGAGCGGCTCGACGAGATCCACCTGCACCGCATCCGCCAGCTCATCGCGTACGCCTACGAGCGCGTGCCGTTCTACCGGCGCCTGTACGACGAGGCCGGCGTGCATCCGGACGACATCCGGACGATCGACGACTTCCACGAGCGGATCCCGTTCGTCGACAAGCCGGAGGTCATGGCCGACCAGGAGGCCAGCGAGTCGGGGTTCGGGCTGGAGTCGGTGCCGCGCGAGCGCCGGGCGTGGTTCCACCGGACGTCGGGGACGACGGGCGTCCCGCTCAACGAGGTCTTCACGAGCTACGACCGGCTCGTCGCGGCCTACGAGGGCTGGACCTACGGCTGGTGGGACATGGGCCTGCGCCCCGGCGACTCGATGTACTTCGCCTTCAACTTCGGGACCTTCATCGGCTTCTGGAGCGCGCTGTTCTCCGCCGAGCGGCTGGGCCTGCTCGTCATCCCCGGCGGCGGCCTGGACACCCGCGCGCGCCTGCGCCAGATCCTCGACCTGCGCCCGGACGCCGTGATCGGCACGCCGACCTACCTGCTGCACCTGGGCGACACCGCCAGCGAGGAGGGGATCGACCTCGCCCAGGCGGGGGTCCGCCTGCTGTCGACCGCGGGCGAGATCGGCCCGAACGTGCCGTCGTTCCGCCGGGCGCTGCGCGAGAGCTGGGGCAACCCGCGGATCTGCGACATCTACGGGATCAGCGAGCCGATCTTCGCGGCCTGCGAGTGCTCCGCCGTCGACGAGGGCGCGGCCAACGGGCTGCACGTCATCGAGCGCTACATCCACTCCTACGTCGTCGATCCCGCGACGTTCCGCCCCGTGCAGGACGAATCGGAGGTCGGCGAGCACATCGTCACCTCGTTCCGGCTCGGCCAGCCGCTGATCAAGTACCGCACGCACGACCTCGTGCGCCTGCAGCGGACGCCCGACCACGGCTGCGGCTGGGGCTTCGCGTTCCTCGACGGCGGCGTCCTCGCGCGCCTCGACGGGATGGTCACGATCCGCGGCGTCAACATCTACACGACCGCGGTCTCGAACATCATCGGATCGGTCCCGGGCGCCTCGCCACACTACGAGCTGCACATCACGCGCGAGCACGGTCAGGACGCCATGGAGGTCCGCGTGGAGGCGACCTCCGCGGTGACCGACCGCGACGAGCTGCGGGCGCGGCTGGCCGGCGAGCTGCGCGACCGGCTCATGGTGACCATGGCCGTCGACGTGCGGGAGCCGGGGGCGCTGCCGCGCTACGAGTTGAAGTCCAAGCGGATCTTCGACCACCGAGGGGAGGCGGCTTCGTGACCCCCGAGGAGTACGCGGCCGAGCTGGCCGCCGTGCGTGAGCGCATCGACGCGCTGTACGCGGCGGCCCCGACCCCGGCGCTGGCCAGCTGCCTGCGGATCATGGCCGAGGGCGCGCTCGTCGCGCACGGCTACGCCGATCCGCTCGCGGTCGACATCGCGCCGGCCGACTACGCACGCGACGTTTCCAGGAGCGACCCATGATCGCCGAACAGGACCTGATCCAGCGGCTCGCCGACGGGGCGATGATCGAGACGCCCGCGCAGATGTCCGAGGGCTACCTGCGCGAGCTCAAGCGGACGCTGCTCATCTCGGCCGACACGGAGTTCCTCGGGGCGGTGATGCACTGGCCCAACCTCATGAACCGCCGCGTCCCCGAGCGCTTCGACCGCGCCCTGCTGGCGATCATCCAGGACGAGCTTGGCCACGCGCACATCGACTACCGGATGCTCGCCGACCTCGGCGAGGACATCGACGCCCTCATGTACGGGCGCGAGCCGCGCCAGTTCAAGCACCCCTACGCGATGGACATGCCGTACGAGAACTTCGCCGAGAGCGTCGTCGTCGGCGCGTTCATGGACCGGGCGGGCTACATCCTCCTCAGCGACATCTTCGAGACCACGAGCTACCTGCCGTGGCGGCGCGCGCTCGTCAAGGTCAACAAGGAGGAGCACTTCCACATCAACTTCGGGGTGCGGACGCTGCGCGCGCTGGCCGCCGGGGCCGACACGCGGCCGGTCCTGCAGCGCGCCATCGACTGGATGTTCCCCATGACGGTCGAGTGGTTCGGCCTGCCGGACGAGCGCAAGACCCACGACATGCAGCTCACCTACCGGCTGAAGGGCAAGACGAACGACACGCTGCGCCAGATCTGGCTCGGGCAGATCGTGCCGCTCGTCGAGGAGCTCGGCCTGCACATCCCCGCCCACTTCGACGCGGCCGAGGGGCGCTACGTGCTCGACTTCCACCTGCCCTGCGCGTTCGACGAGGCCGAGAAGCACTGGCACCTCGACGAGCCCGTCTCGTGGGACGACGTGATCCGGCGCTGGAAGGGGCGCGGGCCGTGGAACGAGCGCCTCGTCGAGTGCCTGCAGTCCGGGCGCCGGAGCATCGACGCGATGCGGGTGGCGGCATGAGCACCGACGAGACCGTCGTGTGGCAGGCGCTCCAGGACGTCCAGGACCCGGAGTTCCCGGTGAGCATCGTGGACCTCGGCCTCATCTACGGCGTGCGCGTGACGGACGCCCGCGTCGACGTGGAGATGACGCTCACGTCGATGGGGTGCCCGTGCGCGCACTGGATCGTCGAGGACGTGCAGGAGCGCCTGGGGCAGCTGCCCGGCGTCTCGGACGTCGCCGTCGAGGTGGTCTGGGACCCGCCGTGGACGCGCGACCGGATCACGGCGGCCGGGCGGGAGGCGCTGCGCGGCGGCGGGGTCAGCGCATGACGGTGCCCGAGGCCGGCCGCGTCTACGAGGTGTTCGCGCGCGGCCGGCAGCGCGACGCGCTCACGCACGTGGGCAGCGTCCGGGCGCCCGACGACGGGCTGGCGCGCGCGTACGCCCGCACGACGTACGACGAGGAGCCGTGGGCCGAGATGCTCGCCGTCCCGCGCGACGCCGTGATCCCCGTGCTGCGGCCGGGAGGCGCGTGATGCCCGCGGCCACCGCCGATCAGCGGCTCGCCGCGGCGGTCGCCGCCGTGAAGGTCGACCTCGGCTGGATGTACACCGACTGGTCGGTCCGCGCGCCGACGCTCGAGTCGAGCACCGCGGTGACGGCGATGGCCCAGGAGGAGGTCGGCCACGCCCGCGTCCTCGGCGGCCTCGTGCCCGACGGCGTGGAGGGCGAGGGCATCCCGTGCCTGCGGCAGCCCGCGACGTCGTGGCCGGAGCTCATCGGCGTCGTGGCCCCCGTGGAGCTCGCCCTCGCCGAGCTGACGCGGCGGCTCGCGGGCTGCCGCCACGAGCTCCTGCGCTCCCGCGCGCGCAAGATGGCCGAGGAGGAGCGCTTCCACGAGCTGTTCGTCGAGGGCTGGTGCGGGCTGCTCGGCGCCGACGCGAGCGAGGTCACCGCCGCGTTCGCCGACGGGCTACGCCGCTCGCAGGACGAGACGGCCGCCTGGGTGGAGCACCTCGACGCGCTGTCCGCCGAGGGCGCGATCCTCGACGCGGGCGCGCTCGTCGAGCACTGCCTCCCGCGCGCCCTGGCGATGGGACGGGAGGCCCGTGCCTGAGGGCGCCGCGGGGCCCGCCGGCCCCGCGCCCGAGCCCCCACGGGGGGAGGCCCCGGAGCCCGAGTGCCCGTTCTGCGGGGCGCGGGACTCCGAGCCGGTGGCGAGCTTCGGGCTCTCGCTCATGACCAGCCTGCGCCACTGCCGTCGGTGCCGCAGCGACTTCGAGGTCGTGAAGTGGACGTGAGCGCGCCCGGCCGCCGGTTCGAGCTCGCCGAGATCGCGTGGTCGCAGGTCGCCGAGCTCGATCCCGGCCGCACCGCCGTGTTCCTGGTCTCGGGGCCGCTCGAGCAGCACGGGCCGCACCTGCCGCTCGGAACGGACGTCTTCCAGGCCACGCTCGTGCTCGACACGATCGTCGAGCGGGTGACCGCCGCCGGCTGGAACGCGCTGATCGCGCCGACGCTGCCGTACACGACCGCCGTCCTGTCGCGCACGTACCCGGGCTCCGTCTCGATCCGCAGTCGCCACCTCGTCGGCTTCTTCGCCGACGTCCTCAACTCGTTCGCCGGCAACGGGCTGCGCGACCTCGTGGTCTGCAGCCAGCACCTCGATCCGCCGCACGTGCTCGCGTGGGAGGAGGCCTGCCGGCAGGCGGGGCGGGACACCGGGGCGCGGGCGATCGAGGGCTACGAGCGGCTCGTGATCGACGACCTGCGGACCGGCGCGCTCGAGCCGCTGCTCGGCGCGTGGTCGGAGACCGACAGCCACGCCGGGATCTTCGAGACGTCGGTGATGCGGGTGGCGCGGGCCGACCTCGCCCCGCGCGAGGCGGCGGACCGGCTGGAGCCCGCGCCGGTGTCCTTCGACGAGCTGCGCGCCGCGCGCGACTTCCGCGAGCTGGCCAACGGCCTCGGCTACACCGGCCATCCCGCCGTCGCCGACGAGGAGATCGGCCGCGAGCTCGTCCGGCGCTACGCGACCGGCTTCGGGGACCTCGTGCTCGAGCACCTGGCGGGCGGCGACGTCCGCGAGCGCCTGAGCATCGCGCACGTGTTCGACCGCGATGGCGGGAACGGGACGGCGCACCACCGCGAGTCGCTCGGATGACCGACACGGGCACGGTCCGGACGGAGCGCCGGGGCGCGGTCGCGTGGCTCATCCTCGACCGCCCCGCGGCCCGCAACGCGCTCACGCTGACGATGCGCGCGCGGGCGCTCGAGCTGCTCGCCGAGGCGGAGGCCGACGACGACGTCGCGGCGATCGCGCTGACCGGCGCGGCCGGGCACTTCTGCGGGGGCGGCGACATCGCCTCCATGCCCGGCGTGCGCGACGTCTGGGACGGCCGCGCGCGGACCGCCACCGCGCAGGCGCTCGTCGGCGCGCTGCGCCAGGCCGAGAAGCCGACGATCGCGGTGGCGCAGGGGTCGGTCGTCGGGCTGGGAGTCAGCCTGTTCGCCGTCTGCGACCTGCGCCTGGCGGCGACCGATGCGCGCTTGCAGGCCGGCTTCCCCGGCGTCGGGCTGATCCCCGACGGCGGCCTGCTGCACCTGCTGCCGCCGCTCATCGGGATGGGCCGCGCGCGCGACTGGCTCATGCTCGACCATCCGATCGACGGGGCGCAGGCGCACGCGTGGGGCCTCGCGTCGCGGACGGCGGACGGCGAGGAGCTCGACGCGCTCGCCGCGGAGCTCGCCGAGCGGATGTCGCGGCTCTCGCGCAACGCGCTCGCCATGACGAAGGCGGGGCTGCGGCTCGCCGCCGACGCGTCCTGGGAGGCCGTGCTCGAGTTCGAGCGCACGGCCCAGGGCGCGCTCATCGACGACCCCGACGCCCGCGCCCGCGTGGAGGCGTTCCTCGCGGGCAGGAGGGGCGGGTGACCTACGTCGACCGGGTGCGGTTCGCGGACGTGGACTTCGCCCGCATCCCGTTCTACGGCCGGTACTTCACGTGGGTCGACCGCGCCTGGGAGCAGGCCCTCAACGAGCACGGGATCTGGTTCGCCGAGATGGTCGGGAAGCGCGGCATCGGCCTGCCGATCGTCGAGGCGGTCTCGCGCTACCGGCGTCCGCTGGGGCTCGACGACGAGTTCGCCGTCGACCTGCGGGTCTGCGACCTGAGCCGGCGGGGCCTGACGACGGAGTTCCGCTTCCGGCGCACGCGCGACGCCGATGGGGAGCCGGCGAGCGACGGCCACATCCGGCGGCGCTTCGTCGACATGGAGGCGTTCCGCCCCACCGAGCTGCCCGACGACCTCCACGCTTCGTTCGCGCGGGTGGCCGCCGGCCTCCGGGCGTGGCCCGCTCCGGAGGCGCCGGCGTAGTGGTCGGCTTCGACCTGAGCGCCGAGCAGGAGGCGCTGCGCGAGCGGGCGCGCCGGCTGGCCGAGGAGGAGCTGCGCCCGAACGCCGCCCGCTGGGACGCCGAGGAGGTGTTCCCCGAGGCGTCGCTGGACGCGCTGCGGCGCTCCGGCCTCCTCGCGCTGACCGTGCCGCCCGAGCACGGCGGGGACGGTGCCGGGACGTTCGAGGCGTGCCTCGTCCTCGAGGAGCTCGCGCGCGGCTGCATGGCGTCGGCGATGGTCGCCCAGATGTTCCTCAACGGGCCGCCGCGCGCGCTCGCCGTGCTGGGCAGCGACGAGCAGCGCCGCCGCCTCCTGCCCGGCGTCGCGGCGGGGACGCGCTACTTCGCGATCGCGATGACCGAGCCCGAGGCCGGCTCGGCCGGCACCGACCTCGCCACGACGCTGGCCGCCGACGGCGACGGCTTCCGCCTGACCGGGACGAAGTGCTCGATCACCGGCGGCGCGCGGGCCGACAGCTTCATGGTCTTCTGCCGGGCGGAGGGCACGCACGGCGCGCGCGGCATCGGAGCGGTGATCGTGGAGCGCGGCGCCCCGGGCTTCGCGCCAGCAGAGGTCGAGCCGAAGATGGGCGGCCGCGGGGTCGCGGAGGCGACGCTGCGCTTCGAGGACGTGCCGGTCGCCCGGGCGGACGTCGTCCTCGAGCCGGACCCGGGGTCCAAGCGCGGCGCCGACGTCCTGCTGACGCAGTTCAACCCCGAGCGCTGCGGCAACGCCGCCATGTGCATCGGCGTCGCCCGCGCCGCCCTCGACGACGCGCTCGAGTTCGTCGGCGAGCGCCGGCAGTTCGGGCGGGCGATCGTCGAGTTCCAGGGCATCCAGTGGAAGCTCGCGGACATGGCCGTCGACATCGAGGCCAGCCGGCTCCTGCTGTGGCGGGCCGCCCTGACCGGCCACGGCGGCTTCCCCGCGCTGCAGGAGACGGCCGCCGCGAAGCTCGCGGCCAACGAGATGGCCCAGCGGGTGACGAACGAGGCCATCCAGCTCCACGGCCACGCCGGCTACACCCGCGCCCGCCCGGCCGAGCGCTACTTCCGCGACGTGCGCGGCATGGCCCTCGCCGGCGGCACGACGGAGATCCTGCGCAACATCCTCGCCGCCGGGCTGACGGGCCGCCGGTTCAGCCAGCGCCCGCCGGGGGGGTGAGGAGCCGGGGGCCTGGCGTTTCCGGCGGCTCTGGGTCGTGGCGCTCCGCCCGCCTGGCCCACCGCCGACAGCCGCGCAGCGCCGGGGCGCTCAGCGCGCGCGGCGCTACGTCGTCGCCGGCGGTGGGGCGGCGCGGCCGTTGGCCATGGCCTCGTCGACCATCGGCTTCAGCCGCCGGCGCGCCGCCGTCAGCTTCAGGCGCCCGAGGAGCTCGTCGGCCAGCAGCACGTAGTCGGCGCCCAGGTCGGCGCGGTGGTCGAGGATGGACACGGCGCGCTCGGCCGACTCGGCGTACGCGATCGACTGGCGCACGACGGTCTTCAGGAGCTTGTCGCCGACGTGCTCTCGCAGCGACGTGTACGCGTCGCGCGAGTGGACGGTGCGCATGTCGGCGATGTTGAAGAGCACGCCGAGCCATTCGAGGTCGGGGTTGAGGCTGTCGCGGGCGAGCTCGATGACCTCGACGGCCTGCTCGACGCCCTGCATCGCGAAATACTGCGCCTCGGCGCTGAGCAGCGCGTAGTCGGCGGCGACCAGGGCGTTCACGGTCAGCAGGCCCAGGGCCGGCGGGCAGTCGATGAGGATGATGTCGTGGCCCTCCTCGACCTGCTTGAGGGCCTTGCGCAGCGTCAGCTCGCGGCCCTTCTTGCCCGCGAGCTGCAGTTCCGCCTCGGCGAGGTGGTGGTTGGCCGGGATGATGCCGTCGTGGACGGCCGACTTGGCCTTCGCGCGGCCGGTCAGCACGTCGCCGATCGTGGGCTCGGCGGACGGGTCGACGTCGAAGTAGTCCGACAGGTTGCCCTGCGGGTCGAGGTCGACCGCGAGGACGTCGAGCCCCGCGCGGCGGAAGACATCGGTCAGGTGACGGACGGCCGTGGTCTTGCCCGTGCCGCCCTTCTGAGAGAGGACAGCGATCTTGTGCGCCACCGGCCGCAGTCTAGGGCCGTGGAGCCGCCGTGCGAACCCGATCCGCGCGGAGAGGGCCCGGATCCCGCAACCCGGGCCCCTCCGTCCCTCTCCTCCGCGGGCCCGTGGCCCGAAGCTCGGTCAGCCGGCCGCCTCGAGCGGCGTCGCGGTGGACGCCATCTCCGCGGGGACGGCTTCCAGGAAGTGGAGGCGATAGCGCCCGACGACGATCTCGTCGCCGTCTTCGAGCACGCGCCACTCGACGCGCTCGCCGTTGACGAACACGCCGTTGAGGCTGCGGTCGTCGAGCACGCGGACGCCGTCGGGCTGGCGGACGATGAGCGCGTGCCGGCGCGACACCGTCGGGTCGTCGAAGCGGACGTCGGCGGCGAGGCTGCGCCCGACCCGCGTCCACTCGCGCTCGAGCGAGGCGACGTGCACGGTGCCGCCCTCGGTCCACGCCAGGTACTGGCCCGGCTCGGGGATCCGCCTGCGCGCCTCGTCCAGCAGCGCCCGGCGCTCCTCGGTCGTCGGCTCGTCGCCGGGGCGGCGCTGGAAGCGCCCCGCGGAGAACAGCGAGGCCCGCGCGAACCGCGATCCGCCGCACCCGGGGCAGTCCGGAAGCTGGTCTGCCGCAGCCAGGGTGACGACGTAGCCGCACTCCTCACATCTGAACGATCCGGTGCCCGCGAGGGTGCCAGTCGTGAGTGACTCCATGTTCCGCTCCCTCCGTCTGCGGCGGCCCTGGAGGGGCCGGCGCTCCGACGATGATACTGACGATGTCAATCGGCCCAAGCCACCAAATTTGGCTTGTTCATCGGGCCTTTGCGCCGCTGGACCGTGGGTGGCGGCCTCGGGATCGTTCCCCGATCGACCACTTTTCAAGCGAGCGGTCGCGCGCCCGCGCCGGGCGGTCGAGCGGAGGATCCGGACGGTCGGCGGCGAACTGCGCCGCATGCTCCGCTCCCTCCTCGGCATCTCCGAGCCCGACCTCGAGCGCGAGCTGCTGCGCAAGAGCGTGGGCGCCCTGACGGCCGGCCGCCACCACTGCGCCGACTGCGGGCGCACGCCGCTCGTCGGCGAGCGCATCCACATCTACGCGCGCCACGCGGTCGTCTGCGAGCTGTGCCGGCCCCGCCACCGGACGGCTCCCGAGCGCTCGCTCACCGTCCATCACTCCGAGCGCGGCCACACCGTGAAGCTGCGCGTCCGCGCCGCCGCCTAGCGCCGGCCGTCGCCGCTTCGCCCGCGTCCCCGCCGGCGCGCCGGCGCGCCGCGTAGACTCCGCGGCCGTCGTGGATCCGCTGACCGTTGAGACAACCGTCGCCCGTCCGCGCGAGGAGGTCTTCGACTACCTCGCCGACATCGCGAACCATCCCGAGTTCACCGACCACTTCATGGTGGACTGGCACATGACGCGCGAGGAGACCTACGGCGCGGGGGCCGGCGCGCGCTTCAAGGTCAAGGCGCCGCTGAACCGCTTCCCGTGGGGCGACGCCACGTTCGTCGAGGTCGAGCGCCCGCGGCGCATCGTCGAGGCCGGGCGCACCGGCAAGTACAACCGGATCCGCACCCTCGGCGTCTACGACCTCGAGCCCGCCGCCGGCAACTCGACCCGCGTCCGCTTCACGCTGCAGACCGAGCCGAAGATGCCGTCCGACAAGCTGATGGAGCGCCTCGGCGGTCGCGCATGGATGAAGCGCAAGCTCACCAAGGCGATGCGACGGCTGCGCTCGATCCTCGAAGAGGACTACGGCCGCGGCCG
>JAXDHC010000495.1:0-5564 GCA_034664705.1 Solirubrobacteraceae bacterium | reverse complement strand
AGGTCGACGCCGAAGTCGATGAAGCCGCCCATCTCGATGGCGCCGCAGAACGTGATCTCGCCGTCGCCCTGGGAGAAGTGCAGATCGCCGCCGGAGAGCTTCGCCCCCGCCACGTGCACCGGGTAGTACACGCGGCTGCCGCGGGTGAAGTTCTTGATGTCGTGATTGCCGCCGTTCTCGCGCGCGGGGACGGTGCGCGCCCCCTCGCGGCCGACGCGCTGGGCCTCGTCGCCGGTGAGCGTGCCGGCGAGGATCCCCTCCTCGATCGGCGGCAGCGCCAGCGGCGGGACGCGGTCGGGGTCGGTGTCGATCAGCGCCTGCTCGCGCCGGTTCCACTCGGCGAGCAGGTCGGCCGACGGCGCCGTCCCGAACAGCCCCGGGTGCGTGATGCCGGTGTAGCGCACCCCGGGGACGTGGCGCGACGTGGCGTCCTGGCCGTGGAAGTCCCAGATCGCCTTGTACGCGTCGGGGAAGTAGTCCGTCAGGAACCCGCCGCCGTTCACCTTGCTGAAGATCCCGGTGTAGCCCCAGCCCTGTCCCGGCGCGTCGCCGTACTCCTGCGGCGGCTGGCACGGGCCGAGATCGAGGATGTCGACGACGAGGAGATCGCCGGGCTCGGCGCCCTCGACCTCGATCGGCCCGCTCAGCATGTGGGCGACCGTGAGGTCCACGTCGCGGACGTCGTTGGATGAGTCGTTGTTGGCAAGCTGGGCGTCCGTCCACTCGCGGCACTCCACCCGGAACTCGCTGCCCGGCCTGACGTTCGCGGCCGCCGGGATGTCCGGATGCCAGCGGTTGTGGCCGGGCACGGCCTGGTCGCGCATGGACTTGGACTGATCGACGCTGAAGACGACCTCCGGCATGTGCGCTCCTCTTCTCGGTGGGCACCGGCCGCCACCGGCGGTGACGGGACAGCCGTAGCGGGTCTAATGCGCGCGTCCGAGCGCGGTCAAGGCGCCGGGCGCGTTGCGTGCACGACGCACGCCGCGGCACGCCGGCACGGTCCCGATCGGGTCACGGTGCACACGCCCCGGCCGGCGCGGCAATCCCGGCGGCCCGTCAGGCGAGGCGGTCGGCGAGCCCGCCGAGCATCCCCAGCAGGCGCTCGGCCTCGGCGCGCTCCGCCCCGGCCAGCAGCGCGTGCTGCTCGCGCTCGACGATCTCGTCGAGGCGCCGCTGCAGCGCCCGCCCGCGGCGGGTCAGGTGCACGAGGACGCGCCGGCGGTCGCCGGGATCGGCGGTCCGGTGCACGAGCCCGCTGGTCACCATCCGGTCGATCAGCCGCGTGACGCTCGGTGCGGGGACGAGGGCGAACTCGGCGATCTCCGTCATCGGGTGGCCGCGGCCGTCGGCCAGCAGCAGCAGGGTGCGCCAGTCCTCGACGGTGCATCCCTGCTCCTCCATCGCGCGGGCGAGCTGGCGCGTGACGCCGCGCTCCGCCCGGCTCAGCGCGTGAGCGAGCTCCTGCATCAGCGTGGGCTGTGTTCGCCTGGCCACGTCCTTCGCCGAGGAGAGTATGCAGGCGGTAGGCTTCGGGCGCATCCCGCCGTAACCCCATCGAGAGAGGGGGTCGCCAGTTGCCCGCGCGACGTCAGTCGGACGCCGGGGCGATCGAGGTGGCGCTGCTGATACCGCTGCACGGCTCGGCAGGCATCTACGGGCCCTCGTGCGAGTCGTGCGCCGAGCTGGCCGCCGAGGAGGTCAACGCCGCGGGCGGCCTGCTCGGGCGACCGCTCCGCCTGCGCGTCGTCGACGGCTCCGGGCCGCCGGCGCGGATCGCCGCCGACGCGTACGCGCTCGTGAGCGAGGGCGAGGTCGACGCCGTCGTCGGATGGCACATCTCGGCGGTCCGCAACGCCGTCGCGCCGCGGATCGCGGGCCTTGTGCCGTACGTCTACACCGCGCTGTACGAGGGCGGCGAGCACCACCCCGGCGTCTTCATGGTCGGGGAGACGCCCGCGCACCAGCTCCTGCCGGCGATGCGGTGGCTGCGAGCGGAGGGGGGCGTGCGGCGCTGGTGCATCGTCGGAAACGACTACGTCTGGCCGCGCGGGACCGCCGCGGCGGCGCGGCGGTACGCGCCCCTCTGCGACGGCCGGATCTGCGACCAGGTGTTCGTGCCGCTGGGCAGCACCGCCTTCGCCGACATCGCGCGGCGGATCGAGCGACAGCGGGCCGACGCGGTGCTGATGCTCCTGGTCGGCCAGGACGCGGTCGAGTTCAACCGCGCCTTCGCGCGCGCCGGTCTCGACGAGTCCTGCCGGCGGCTCAGCACGCTCATCGAGGAGAACACGCTGCTGGCGAGCGGGGCCGAGTGCACGCGCGGGATCTGCGCCGCGGCGGCGTACTTCGAGTCGCTCATCACCCCCGAGAGCCAGGACTTCGGCGGTCGCTACACCCGGCGCTACGGCCCCGACGCGCCGACCCTCAACAGCCCCGCCGAGTCCTGCTACGAGGGGATCCTGCTGCTCACCGCGCTCGTCCGCGCGGCGCGCAGCCTCGACGTGGCCGCGCTCTGCCGCATCGCCGATTCGGTGCACTACGCCGGCCCGCGCGGCGAGCTGCGCCTGCGCGGCCAGCACCTCGACCAGCGCGTGTACCTCGCCGAGGCGAGCGCCCTGGATCTCGGTGTGGTCGCCGAGCTCACGGCGACATCCTGACTTGACAACCCGCGGGCTGAAATAGTTTCATCCGAAAGCGATGGCTGACCCGGCCGTCCCCGCCCGAGCGCCGGCCGCGCGTCCGCCGGCCGCCCCCGCCGACCCTCCGTCCCGCGCGCTCCACATGGCCTCGCCGGCCGACGGCCCCTGGGCCGGCGACCCGCTGGCGTCGCTCGTGCGGCTCGCCGTCGACGACGACGATTCGGGCGGGCTCGTCGCCGCCGCGGCGGCCGAGCTCGGTGGGCCGCTGGGCCTCGTCGCGCTCACCGGCGAAGCCCTGGCGCACGCGCCCGACGACGCCGGAGGGCGCCGCGCGCTCGCGCTCGCCGGGGCGGTCGCGCGCCGCGCCGGCACGAGCCTTCCGGCCGGCTGGCGCGTGCTGGCGGTCGCTCCCCGCCACGCGCGCCGCGCGCTCCTGGCGGTCGGCACCGACGACGCCGACGAGGGCGCCGCCCCGCTCCTCGACGTGATCGTCGCGCTCCTGGGCGAGCAGCTGCTGCGCGCCGGCCTGCGGCGCGGCCAGACCGCCGCGCTCCTGCGCCGGCTGCTCAGCGAGCCCGGCATGGGCGCCGAGCGGGCGCGCGGCGAGGCGGCGGCGATCGGCCTGACGCTGCCCGACACGTCCTGGGCCGCCGTCGTGGCCTGGCGCGCCGGCGCGCCCGACCCGGCCCACCTCGACGCCATCGACCGCGAGGCCCGGCGCCTCGCGCCCGGAAGCCTCACGGCGACCGTGGGCGGACGCCTCGTTCTCCTCCATCCGGCCGGCGAGCCCGCCGCGGACGTCGCCGCCTGGGTGGAGCGGGTCGTCGCGCGGGCGCGGATCCTCGCCCCGTGCGCCGACGCCCGGGCCGTCGCCGGCGACGAGCCCGTCGCGCTCGGGGAGCTGGGCGGGCACGTGACGCGGCTCGTGCGGCTCTGCGGCTGCGTCATGCGCTCCGAGCCCCCGCGGACCGTCGTGCGCGCGCGGCGGTACGCGCTCGAGGGCCTCTTGCGCGACAGCGTCGCCCCGGCGCAGGCGCGGGTCTTCGTCGACGACCTCCTCGGCGCCCTGATCGCCTGGGACCGCGATCATCGCGCGGACCTGCTGCGGGTGCTCGAGGCCGCGCTGGACAACCCACGCCAGGACCTCGCCGCCCAGCGATGCTTCATGCATCGCAACACGTTCCGCCATCGCCTGCACAAGGCGCACGAAGTGCTCGGCGACGACCTCGCCGACGCCGAGATGCGCCTGGCGGTCCACGTGGCGCTGAAGCTCCGCCGCGCGACGGCGGGCGCGCCGCGCGGCGGGAGCGCCGCCGGCCGCCGCACCGCCGCGGCGCCCCGGCGCGGCGAGCCGTTCGCATCCGCCCCCACGCCCCGGTCGCGCCCGGCGGGCGCGCGGTGAGCCGGCGCCCACTCGCGCCGGATGACCTTCCCGCGCCCGCCCGGAACCTGCGCGCCCGCCTGGGCCCGGCGCAGCTGCGCACCGCCGCGATCCTCGCGGGCGGCGCGGCCGGGGCGCTGCTGCGCGCGGCGGTGGGGCACGCGTGGCCCGTGGAGCCCGGGACGTGGCCGTGGGCCACGTTCTCGGTGAACGTCGCCGGCGCGCTGATCCTCGCCTGGCTCACGACCCGCCTGACGGAGATCGCCGCCCCCACCCGGTACTGGCGCCCGCTGCTCGGGACGGGGTTCTGCGGCGCGCTGACGACCTTCTCGACCTTCCAGGTCGAGACGATCGGGCTGGCGCGCGACGGCCACGAGCTGCTCGCGTTCTCCTATGCGACGGCCAGCATGGCGGCCGGCATGGCCGTCGCGGTCGCCGCCACCGTCGCGGTGCGACGCCACCGATACGGATGACCGGCGTCCTCGCGTGGATCGGCGTCGGCGTCATGGGCGCCGCCGGCGCCTACGCCCGCTTCGCCGCGACGGCCGCGATCACCGCCCGGCGCCCCGGCGCCTTCCCCTGGGGCACGTTCGCCGTCAACCTGAGCGGCGGCTTCGCGCTCGGCGTGCTCGTCGGGCTGGGGCTCGGCGGTGACGCCCTGCTCGTCCTCGGCACGGGCTTCCTCGGCGGCTACACGACGTTCTCGACGTGGATGGTCGAGGCGCAGCGACTCGGCGAGGATGGGGATGTCGTGAACCTGCTCCTGTACCTGCTCGGCTCGATGCTCGCCGGCCTGCTGGCGACCGGCGGCGGATGGGCGCTCGCGGAGCGGATCGCGTGACGGGCGCCGCGCTGAGGCTGTCGGTGGCCTTCGGCGAGTCGCTCACCCACGGGCCCGACCTCGCCGGCGACGCGCTGATGGCGCGCCTCAGCGGGCACGGCCTGGCGGGCAGCACCCTGCTGCGCGGCATCGAGGGCTACGGGCTGCACGGGCGCCTCGCCGCCGCGCGCTTCCCCGACCTGTCCACCGACCTGCCGCTGCTCGCCGTCGCCGTCGGCTCGCGCGAGCGCGTCCTCGGGGCGCTCGAGGACGTCGACGCGGTCGTGTCGCGCGGCCTCGTCACGCTCGAGGCCACGCAGCTGGCCACCGGCGGCGATCTCGGTGGCGCAGAGCTGCCGGCGCGCGGCGGCGGGGCGGGCCGGCTGACGCTGTACTGCCGCGCCGGCCGGGGCCGCCGGGCCTACCGGGAGGCGGTCGCCGTGCTGCGCCGGCGCGGCGCGCGCACCGGCGTCGTGCTCCCCGGCGTGGACGGCGCCCCCGGCGGCCGCCGCGGGCACGCCGGCCTGTTCGGCGGAAGCGCCGACACGCCGGTGGCCGTCGTCGCGCTGGGCCCGCCGACCGCGCTGCGCGACGCGCTGCCGGCGCTGGCCGAGCTGCTGCCCCGGCCCGTCGCCACGCTCGACACCGTCGCGCTGGTCAAGCACGAGGGGCGCCTGCTCCAGCCGCTGCCGGGGCGCGCCGGCGCGGCCGGCGACCGGGA
>JAXDHC010000494.1:0-5394 GCA_034664705.1 Solirubrobacteraceae bacterium | reverse complement strand
ACCGGGCGGGCGTGGACGCGGTCGGCATCCACATCGAGACCTTCGACCCCGAGGTGCTCGCGCGCGTCGCGGCCGGCAAGGCGCAGTGCGGCGTCGAGGGCTACTTCCGCACGTGGGAGCGCGCCGTCGAGGTCTTCGGCCGCGGCGCGGTGACCACGTACGTGCTGCTCGGCATGGGCGAGCGCCCGGAGCTCGTCGAGGAGGGCTGCCGCCGCGCGACCGAGATGGGCGTCTACCCGTTCGTCGTGCCGCTGCGCCCCGTGCCCGGGACGCTGATGGCCGACGCCGAGCCGCCGGACCCCGACTACGTCGCGGCGATGTACCGCTCCGTGTCGGCGATGATCGCGGAGGCGGGGCTCGACCACACGGCGGCGAAGGCCGGCTGCGCGCGCTGTCAGGCGTGCTCGGGGCTTTCGGCCTGGGAACGCCTCACGGAGAAGGAGGAGTCGCCTCATGTCGAGGACTTCTTCGCCGTCCGCAGGTAGCGCGCCCGCGGGCCCGCGCGACGTGGCCCGCGAGCGCCGGTCCGGCGCGGGGCCGGTCGTCTGCCGGCCCGCCGCGTCGCCCGGCGAGGTCGCGGCGCACCTGCGCATCCGCCGCCAGGTCTTCGTCGACGCGCAGCGGCTGTTCGCCGGCGACGACCGGGACGCGCGCGACGACGACCCGCGGACCCTCCACGTCGTCGGGATGGTCGAGGGGGAGGTCTCCGGGGCCGTCCGGCTCTATCCCCTGGACGCCGACGGCCTCTGGCAGGGCGACCGCCTGGCGGTCATCCCGCAGGCCCGCGCGCTGCAGCTCGGCGCCGAGCTCGTCCGCTGCGCGGTCGCGCTCGCCGGCGCCGCGGGAGGCCACCGCATGGTCGCCCTGGTGCAGTCCCAGAACGTCCGCTTCTTCGAGCGCCTCGGATGGCGGCGCGACGGCGCCCCGGCGGTCCATCACGGCATCGAGCACCAGCCGATGACGATCGGGCTCGGCGCCGCGGTCAGCTCGCCGGCCGCCGCGTGAGCGGCTCGCGCATGAGGTCCCACACCTCGACCGACGCCGCCCCCGCCGCGAGGCGCAGGGCGTGGCCGTCCTCGAAGCGCCCGCACGGGGCGCACGCGAGCCCGCGCTGGGTGAAGACGGCGCACGCCGCCTCCGCCTGGTCGGGCGGCGCCGCGAGCAGGAACCCGAAGCTCGGGAACGTCAGCAGCCAGCGCTCCAGCGCGGCGCCCTCCGGGCGCGGCAGCCGCTCGACGTCGAGGACGGCGCCGCACCCGGCCACGTCGATCATCTGCAGCAGCGAGCCCGCGACACCGGGCATCGAGACGTCGCGGGCGGCGTGGCACAGCCGCTGCTCGGCGACCTCGACGAGCGCGTCGCCGTCGGTGCGCAGCCGCTCGGCGGGACGGTCGCCGAGCGAGCTGAAGAACGTGCCCGTGGCGTCGAGGTACCGCCCCTCGAGCGAGAACGCGGCGAGCAGCACGTCGCCCGGCCGCGCCGCCGACGCGCGCAGCGGGACGCGGACGACGCCCGTGCACGACGCGGACAGCGCCGGCGCGTGGCCGAGCGTGAGATGGCCGCCGGCGATCGGCACGCCGAGCAGCTCCGACGCCCGGCGCAGCCCGTCCAGCACGGCCTCGGCGTGCTCGCGGTCGGGGCTCACGAGCATGTCGACGATCGCCAGCGGCCGCCCGCCCATCGCCCGCACGTCGGAGACGTTCGTCACGACGGCCGCGGCGCCCGCCGCCTGCGGGTCGGAGGCGACGAAGCTCGGGGCGATCGCCTCGCCGCAGACCACGATCTGCTCGTCGCCGTGGGGGATCAGCGCCGCGTCGTCGCCGTCGATGTCGGCGCCCAGCCGCGCGACGAGCTCGAGGTCGCGCTTCGCGAGCAGTCCCGGGGCGGTGCGGACGGCGCCCGCGAGCGTCTCGAGCTCGGCTTCTGTCATTCGGCCAGTATGGAGCGAAGGGTGATCACGCAACCTGACGTGCTGCGCGAGGTCGCGGCCGTGAACCTCGGCCTGGCGTCCTTCGCCGACGCCGTCCGCGATCAGGGCGCCGCGGTCGCCCACGTCGACTGGCGGCCGCCCGCCGACGGCGACGCGGCGGCCATCGCCGCGCTGACGCGCCTGTGGGGCGCGCACGGCGAGCGGGTCGCCGCCGGGAACGCGACGGCCATCCAGCGCATCGAGGCCTGCGCGCCCCGCGCGGTCACCGTGGCGCGCGCGGGCGACGTCATCGACGGGCTCGACGACGGGGTGCTCCTCCACTCGGGCCCGCCGATCGAGTGGGACCGCGTCTGCGACCCGCAGCGGCGCGCCCTGACGGCCGCCGCGCTCTTCGAGGGCTGGGCGGCCGACCGCGACGGCGCGGCGCGGATGCTCGCCGACGGGGAGATCGCGCTGCGTCCCGGCAACGAGCACGCGCACGTGGGACCGATGACCGGCGTGTGCTCGCCGTCGATGGCGGTCTGGGTCATGGAGGACGAGGCCGGCGGCGCCCGGGCGTTCTCGACGCTGAACGAGGGCCCGGGCAACACGCTGTGGTTCGGCGTGGGCGACGACGAGTCCATCGAGCGGCTCGGCTTCCTGCGCGACCGCCTGGGCCCGACGCTCGCGTGGGTGCTCGAGCGCGAGGGGCCCGTCGACGTGTTCGGGCTCGTGGCCCAGGGCCTGAACATGGGCGACGAGCTGCACATGCGCAGCCAGGCGACGGGCAACCTCCTGCTCCGCGACCTCGCCGGCGGCCTCGCCGCCCTCGGCGCCGAGGACGAGGCGCGGTTCCTCGCCGGGAACCACCACTTCTTCCTGACGCTGACGATGGCGGCGGCCAAGTGCGCGTCGCTCGCCGCGAGCGGCACCGAGGCGTCGAGCGTCGTGACGGTCATGGCGCGCAACGGCACCGACATGGGCGTCCAGATCGCCGGGCTGCCCGGGCGCTGGTTCACGGCGCCCGCCGCGAAGGTGCAGGACGCCCTGCTGCGCGACGGGCACGGCCCGGAGGACGCGGCGCTGGACATCGGCGACTCGGCGATCATCGAGTGCGTCGGCATCGGCGGCATGGCGCTGGGCGCGGCCCCGATCGTCGCGTCGTTCTTCGGCGGCGACGCGGCGGCCGCCGCCGCGAGCACCGAGCTCATGGGACAGATCTGCAGCGGGCGCTCGGAGCGCTTCCGCATCGTGAACGCCGGCGGGGCGGGGACGCCGGTCGGCGTCGACGCGCGCCTCGTGTCCGAGCTCGGCGTCGCGCCGCAGATCACGACGGGCGTCCTGCACGCATGGTCCGGCGTCGGCCAGATCGGCGCGGGCGTGGCGCATCAGCCGGTCGGGCCGTTCCGCGATGCGGTCGCGGCGCTGGCGCGGGCCCTCGACGCGGGCGGGGACGCGCCGGGTGCGGGCGGCTGACCCGATCCTCGCCGCGCCACCCGGGCCGGCGTCGGGCGCGGCGCGGGCCGGGTGGGCCGGCCCCGGGGCGCTGCGGGCGCTGGGCGGCGGCGGGGCAGGACGCGTCGCGGTCGCGCTGACCGACGGCGGCTACGTCGAGCTCGCCGGCGGATGGGTGCTCGTCGCGCCGGCGCGTGCGCCGGTCGGGCCGCTCAGCGTGCTGGCCACCGGCCTGCCGCGCCGCCCGTTCGCCGCGGGCGAGCGGGCGGATGTGGCGGGCGACACGCTCGTCGTCGGCTCGGTGCGGATCGACCTGCGCGGCGTGCGCGCGCTGCGCCGGCGCCGGCCGCCGCCGCGCGCGGCCGACGTCGAGCCGGCGCTCGCCGCGGCGCTCGCCGGGCGCCCGTGCCCGCTGCCGGACCTCCGCGCCGGCCTGGACGCGCTGCGGGGCGGCGATCACGCCGCCGCCGTCGCGCTGCTCGCCGGCCGCGGGCCCGGGCTCACGCCGGCCGGCGACGACGTGCTCGCCGGCTACGCCGCGTGGCGTCACGCCGAGGGCGCGGGGGCCGGCGGCGTGCTGTCCGCCACCGCCGAAGGGCGCAGCGCGCCGCTCGGGCTCGCGTACCTGCGCTGCGGCGAGCGCGGCGAGCTGCCGCAGGTCGCCGAGGCAGTGCTGCGCGCGGTGTGGCGCGGCGACGCCGGCGCGGCGGCCCGTCACACCGGCGCGCTGGAGCGCTGGGGCGCCACGTCCGGCACCGCGCTCCTCTGGGGGTTCGCCGCCGCCGCGCGCGGCGTTCACTCGGGAGGCCTGGCGGCGGCACCTACCATGGTGCGGCGATGATCGACGTCGCTCCGAACTTCATCGCGCGGCCATACCGCGGCGTCAGCGTGCAGCAGGTGCCCAGCCTGGAGCCCGGCGCGCTGCGCGAGCATCTCCTCTCGCGCCGGGTCTACCGGCGCACCGAGTTCCTCGTCGCCGAGCGCGGCGACGACCGGGCGGTCGTCCAGGTGGAGCGCGACGGCGAGGACGAGGTCCTCGTCGGCGTGCGCGACGTGCGCGTGCTCGCCGCTCCGGGCGACGTGGTCTTCATCGACGACGAGCGCGTCGACACGGGCAACGCGACGCAGATGGCGCAGGCCGCCCGGGCCAGCGGCCGGCCCGCGCGCGTCTACGTCGTGCAGGGCCGCTTCCAGCACGTCAACATCATCGTCGAGCCGGCGCCGCTGCCGGTCCGCGTCGTCGAGGTGATCCCGCCCGAGCCGCCGAAGCTCCTGGAGATGGCGAAGGCCATGCTCGACGCCGACGAGGACCTCCCGCCGATCGCCCTCGAGTTCGTCGCGATCGACCTGCGCGACCTGATGGCGCGCCACCCCGCCGAGCGCTACCTGCTGCCGTGCCGCAGCGGCGGGCTGGACCGCGACGCGCCGGTCGACTTCCTCGACGCCGGTCCCCCGCGGCTGCGCGAGTGGACGCTCGTGGGCTGCGAGCGCTCGCGGCAGATCCACGCGGCGATGTACGGGGCGGAGCCGCACGCGCGCGTGGACTTCTGCCCGCGCCGCGTGGTCGGCGCCGAAGAGCCCGGGCCGACGCTCATGAAGTGCTGCATCCGCGAGCGCGGGGTCGAGCGCCGCGGCGAGCAGGTGCTCGTGCCCTGGGGCGCGACGCTGGACGAGGTCCGCGCGGCGCTGCGGATGCTCTGCCGCCTTCCGCCGGCGCCGGCCCCGGCCGAGGTCGTGGCCGCATGACCGGCGTCACGCTCGCCGACTCGGTCCTCTACGGTCACCTGTGGGGCACCGACGAGACCCGCGCCCTCTTCGACGACCGCGGCCGCACGCAGGCGTGGCTCGGCATCATCGCCGCGCTCGCGGAGGCGCAGGCCGAGCTGGGCATCATCCCGTCGCGGGCGGCCGAGGCGATCGCCGCGCGCGCCGACGTCGCGCTGCTCGACCTCGAGGCCGTCGGCGAGGAGACGCGCCGCACCGGCCACTCGACCCTCGGCCTGATCCACGTGCTCCAGCGCGACCTCGAC
>JAXDHC010000493.1:0-4686 GCA_034664705.1 Solirubrobacteraceae bacterium | reverse complement strand
GCGCATCTGGTTCTCCTTCCTCGGGCTCGCCGTCTCGCGGCCGCAGCTCGCCGACGAGCAGCGGCGCGTCTACCGCGACTGGCGTACGGCGCTCGCGACGGCCCTGCGCGACGACGGCCTGCGGCGGGGCCTCGACGCCGACGACGAGGCGGCCGCCCTCATCGCGCTGCTCGACGGGCTGACCGTGCAGGCCGCGTTCGAGCCGTGGCGCCTGCCGCCGGCGCGACAGCTCGCGCTCGTCGACGATCGCCTCGCCGGGCTCGGAATCGGGTGAGCGGCCTTTTCGCCCCGGTCGCACCGGACTACATTTCGCACCATGGCGACGAGCTTCCCTCCCGAGCTGGCCCAGGCGGCGGAGCGCTTCCTGACCACGGAGTTCGTGACGATCGACGACGCCGGACGCCCGATCGCGTGGCCGGTCACCCCGTACTTCCGCCAGGACGACGACTGCATCGACGTGAGCACCGGCGTCGGCTATCCCAAGAAGGCCGACGACGCGGCGCGCAACCCGCGCGTCGCCCTGCTCTTCTCGGACCCGACCGGCAGCGGCCTCGCGGACGCGCCGACCGTCCTCGTCCAGGGCATCGCGCGCGTCGACGACGAGGACCTCGAGGCGAACAGCCGCCGGTTCGAGCGCGAGCTCGCCGAGAAGCTGCCCGCGCTCGCCGCGCTCGCGCCGCGCGACCCGCTGCGGCGCCTGTTCTCCTGGTACTACCACCGGATCTACCTGCACGTGCGCCCCGAGCGGGTGTACGTGTGGCCGGGCGGCGACGTCGAGGCGGAGCCGACGCTGTGGGACAGCCGCGTCGAGGAGGTCCGCTCGGGCCACAACCAGGAGCCCGAGGACGGTCACGCCCCGCCCGAGGGCGGCATGGAGGTGTGGGATCCGCGCCTGGACCGCCTGGGCGGCGAGGACGCGACGGCCGTCGTGTCGTTCGTCGGCCCGGACGGGTTCCCGTTCGCGGTGCGCGTGCCGGTGAGCGCGGACCCCGACGCGATGTGCGTACGGATAGAGGCCGACCCGCTCGGCGCCCCGATGGAGGCGGGGCCGGCGTGCCTCTGCGCGCACGCGCACGCCGACGACTTCACGTGGCAGCGCAGCTACCAGGTGCGCGGCGACCTGGTCGAGGACCACGGCTCCTGGGTGCTGCACCCGCACCGCGTCGTGTCGGGCCTGCAGCTGCCGTCCTCCGCCGTCGAGCGCTACCGCGTGAACCTGCGCAAGATCCTGCGCTTCCGCAAGACCGCGCGCGAGCGCGAGCACGGACGCGCCGGCGCGGCGGTCTGAGCGCGGGCTGCCGGCGCCGGCGGGTGGCGCTCCGCTCGCTGCGTCGCCGGACGGCGCGGCCTGGGCGGATGGCATCGAGGGCGAGGGGGCTGTGATGAGTTCTGTTCGCTGTGCAGAGACAACTCGTCACAGCCCCGGCCCGCTCGCCCGAACCCGCTCCCTCGTTGCCCTCCACGCGACGTCGCGAACCGCCGCGGCAACCGCGCGGAGCGCCACGACCGCGCGACTCTTGCCCGCAGCGCCGCGGTTACTGCTGCACTTCGGTGACCGGCACGCCGAAGCGGCGCTGCGCCTCGCCGATCACGTCGTCCTCGCGGTATCGCGCGCTGTCCTCGTCGCGGACGAACACGATGACGCGGTCGGCCGGGTAGGTCGCGAGGGCGTCCTGGAGCGCGAGCAGCGGCTCGCTCTCCCCCGTCGTCGCGCGGGCGGTGGCGCCGCCCTCGCGAAGCTGGGCGGCGGTCGCCTCGGCGACGGACTCCGCGTCGGCGATCGCCTCGTCGCTGTCGGACACCCAGAAGGCGACGGCCGACTCGTTCACGGCCGGCGAGACGACGAGGACCTCGGCGCCGTCGAGCTCGTCCCCGGGCAGCGCACGGCGCACCTGGTCGGCATCGACGGGATCGGTGGCCAGCACGAGGAGCTTCACGCCGCCGCTTGTACCCGGGCCGATGGCGGCGAAACCCCGGCCTCGCCGCGCGCAGAGCGCGCGTCCTGCGCCCCGTTCCCGGTTAGAACGTGGGCATGGCCACCACATCGCCGCTCCCCATCGACGTCTGGGCCGACATCTCCTGCCCCTGGTGCTACATCGGCCACCACCGGCTGCGCGGGGCGCTCGCCGAGGAGCCGCCCGGGAGCGTCGAGGTCCATCCGCGGGCCTATGAGCTGCAGCCCGACCTGCCGCCGGAGGGCCTGCCGTCGGAGGAGTTCTACGCGCGCAGGTTCGGCTCGGCGGACGCGATGCGCGAGGCGTTCGAGCGGGTCGCCACCGAGGCCCAGCGCTCCGGCCTGCAGCTTCGCTTCGACCGCATGAAGCGCGCCCCGAACACGCGCCTCGCCCACCGCCTCGTGAAGCTCGCCGCGCGGCAGGGCGGCGGGCTCGAGGCCCTCGACGCGCTGTTCGCCGGCCACTTCGAGCAGGGCGCCGACGTCGCCGACCCCGAGCAGGCGCTGGCGCTCGTGACGGACGCGGCGCCCGACCTCGACGCCGACGCCCTGCGCACGGCGCTGCAGGCCGGCGAGGGCGAGGAGGAGGTCGCCGCCGAGGAGGGGGCGGCGTCGCGGATGGGCATCTCCGGCGTCCCGTTCTTCCTGGCCGGCCGCGCCGTCGCCGTCAGCGGCGCCCACGAGCCCGAGGTCATGCGCGAGCTGATCGCCGCCGGACGCCAGCGCGTCGAGAGCGCCGCCTGAGCGGCGCTCGCCTTCAGGACAGCTTGAGCAGGTCCTCGCGGCCGGAGGCCTCGAGCTGCGCGCGGTAGCGCGGGAAGCCCGGCTTCACGAGCGGGACGATCTTGAGGATCTTCGCGACCGGCCCGCGCGCCCGGACGTCGCCGTTGGCGAGCGCGACGGCGATGTTCACGTCACCGAGCCAGAAGCGGTGCGCCGTGTCGGCGTCCATCTGCAGGACGACCTCCGGCTGCAGCGACGTCTCGCCGAGGTCCACCTGGGGCGGCTGGTCCTCCAGCGGCGGGCGGACGGTGACCACCGAGTCGGGCGCGCGCATCCGCAGCTGGAGCGTGGTGTCGGCGCGCTTGAGCGCCGGCGCGAGCTCGGGATCGGTGGCCAGCTCCTGCATGAAGCGGCCGAGGTGCGCGTAGACGTCGTCGGCGTCGGTGAAGTACGGCATCGGACCGGCAGCATAGAGGCGCGACGGGCGCGGGTAGGTGCACGCCGTGACCGATTCCTTCGCCCTGCACCCGCAGCCCGCCCGCCTGCTCGAGGGCCGGCATGCGCTCGTCACCGGCGCCACGACCGGCATCGGCCGCGGCACCACGTGCGAGCTGGCCGCCCACGGCGCGTCCGTCGCGATCGACTACCGCGGGCGCGACGCGGACGCGCGGGCGATGGTCGAGGTCATCGAGGCGGCGGGCGGCCGCGCCGTCGCCGTGCAGATGGACGTGACGTCCGAGGAGGACGTGCAGCGCGGGTTCGCCGAGGCGCACGAGGCGCTGGGCGGCCTGGACCTACTCGTCAACAACGCGGGCGTGGAGGCGCCGTACGAGCTCGTCGACATGCCGCTCGACGAATGGAACCGCGTGCTCGCCGTGAACCTGACCGGGACGTTCCTCTGCACCCGCGCCGCCGCGCGGAGCATGCGTGCGGACGGCGTGCCCGGCACGATCGTCATGGTGTCCTCGGTCCACGAGCAGATCCCGTGGGCGCGGTTCAGCCACTACTGCGCCACGAAGGGCGGCGTGAAGCTGTTCGCGCAGTCGATCGCCAAGGAGCTCGCGCCGCACGGGATCCGCGTCGTGTCCGTGGCCCCCGGCGCGATCCGGACGCCGATCAACGAGCCCGTCCTCGCCGACCCCGAGGCACGCGCCGAGGTCGAGGCCGAGATCCCGCTCGGCCGCTGGGGCGACGTCCCCGACGTCAGCCGGGCGATCGCCTGGATCGCCTCCGACCACGCGGCCTACGTCGTCGGCTCGACGCTGTTCGTGGACGGCGGGATGACGCTGTATCCCGGGTTCGTCTGACGCCGCCCGCGGACCGCGGACCCGGCACGCCCGATCCATGTGACGTACGTCACGAACCCCCCGCCCGGCACCGGAGAGGATCGCTCCGAGCGGGGCTCGCCGCCCCGGAGCATCGTCCCCGACGGAGGAGAGGCCAGCATGTCGATGAAGACGAACTTCGACAAGGTCAAGACCAGCCACAGCGGCCAGCGGATCGACACCGGGGGACCGCTGCGGTGGGCCGAGATGCCGGGCATCAACAAGGTGCGCGTCTGCGTCGCCGTCAAGCAGAACGGCGCCTACGCCCTCGGCGAGTCCGACCGCGAGTTCGGTCCCGGCGACGGCCGGTGGTGGTGCAACGACGTCGAGGCCGCGAGCGGCGAGTTCGAGCAGAACGAGCCGTGCGCCGCCGGCGGCATGCTGATGGTCACCGACCCCGCCGGCGAGGAGCCGTGGCTCTGGGTCGACGAGCCGACGGTGACCTGACCCGCGGCCCACCTGCACGACCGGCGGCGGCCCGGGGATCGGCCCGGCCGCGCGCCGCCGGACAGCGCTCCCGCGCGGCGCATGAGCGCGCGTAGACTCGCGCCATGTCGTCCTGCCCGAGATGTGGCCGGGCCGTCGTGGACGAGGCGACGTACTGCTCTCGGTGCGGCGAGCGACTGCCCACGGACGGTCCGCGCCGCCGGCAGGCACGCAAGACGGTGACCATCCTGTTCGCCG
>JAXDHC010000492.1:0-3408 GCA_034664705.1 Solirubrobacteraceae bacterium | reverse complement strand
GTGCAGGCCTTCGACAACTCGGGGCAGTCGATAGGCGCGGGCGAGATCGACCGGGCGATCGTCGATCGGAGGTCCTTCCTCCGCCGGGCGACGGGGAACGCGGCCGATCACGCCTCGGCCGACTGAGTCCTTACGGCGGCCGCGAGCACCGCTCAGTGCCGCAATGCGCGATGAGCGGCACTCCGCGACCTCGCCGCATGGGAAGCAGCAGCTCGACCGCCGTTGTGCCGCTGTAGCGCACAGGCGGACGGAGCAGCGAGGTAGCGACCGCGCCGCATGACGATGCGGGGTGCCGGGTCCCGCGCTCATTCGTAGCCAGTGAACGGCTCGGTCTCGAACCGAGTGCCTTCGGCGCGATCCTCGAAAACGTGGGTGATGCGGACTGCGGGCTCGACCCGCTCGACCCGGCTCTCCACCAGCGTGACGTCGGGCTTGTCGCCCAAGCCGAGGTCGTTCAGGCGCGCAGCCTCGGCCCTGGCGATGTCACCGGGCGTGGGATTGCTCTCAGGGTAAGCGTCTGTGTGGTGCCGGTTGAGCGCCTGCCAGTGCTCATCGCCCGCTCGTTCGAACGACTCTCGAAGCTGTTGCCGGGTGAATGCCATGGTTCTCAGCCTCCCCTTCACTCCGCTCGATCAGGCCGACCGGCGCCAACGCTACCCGCCGTCCCAGCTCTCCGTGGTCGTCGGTCTGGCTGGCGCTGACCGACGTGACGCCTGAAGCTGCTGCCACCCGGAACCGGTGCGGCCGGGGACGAGCGGCGAGAGCACGTCATGCCCGGTGAGCGCGCCCAGCGGCGCCGCCCATTCGAGGCCAGAGCGCGCAGCGCGAAGATCGCGCCGTCGCAACGGACGCGGAGCGGATCCTCGCCGACCATCAGCTCGCTATCGCAATGCGCGAAAGGCAGCGGCGCTGCCGATACACGACGTCGCGCTGAGACGAGGCCGTCCAGCTGGCCCCACGTGTGTCTCGCACACCGTGAACCGCGTGCCCAGCTTGTCGTCCGCTTCGTATCCTGACGCGCTCGTCGCGTCGGGTTGAAGTTTCCGCACCCGCGGGAGCGTTTGCGCTAGCGTCGGCGATGTCAGAGCAGCGCACGGACGCACCGCACGGAATCGCGTTCAACCACGCTGCAGGAGGCCTCGATGCGCCGCATCGTGAGGCTGTCAGGCGGACGGGGCCTTCTTGGCCGCCCGCATTGGCGCTGTGCGGGCACGGCGCGCCCGCGAACTGGGATGCGCCGGCGCGCGGCTGTGCGTGCGCGCTCCCCCCCGCGGCAACTTGTGTGGGCGCGGGTTCGGTTCGGCCGGACACGACCCGTCGCCCCTTTCCGTCTTTCGCAGCACCGAAGCGCACCCAATTCGGAGGACATGCAATGTCCCGCCGCACTCGCATCTTCCTCGCCGTCCTCGGCGTCGCGGTCATTTCGCTCGCCGGAGCGGCGTTCGCCACCAATCCCAGCGGCCTCACCAGCACGACGCCCGTCCGAGGGCTCCTGGGACAGGTCGACGTCGAGCACAACAACATCGAGCTTGCAACCGAGCACCACACCTCGGCCGACGTTGCCGTCGCGACGCTCACGTTCGCCCCCGGCGGATCGTCGGGTTGGCATCACCATCCTGGTGTCGTGGTGGTTGTCGTCGAATCCGGGACGATCACGTTCTACGACGAGAACTGCAACTTCGAGGTCCATCGCGCTGGGGAGGCGTTCGTGGAATCGTCGGACGAGCCGGGCCTGGCCATGAACGCCGGCACAGTGAACGCCGTCGTCCACGCGACGTACATCGTGCCCACCAGCGACTCGCCCACGCAGCCAACGCCGCTGCGCATCGACGACCCGCAGCCGAAGGACTGCAACGTGACATAGCCGGCCCGCGCGCCGGTCACGGCGCTTGGGCAACCGCGCGCGCGGTCCCAGCGTCACCCGTGGGCAGCGACCCCACCGGCTAAAGCCGCGGGCGGCGCTCGTCGCCGCCCGCGCCGCGCGGCGCGGGCCGCCGCGCCCCAGGGGTTGAGACGGAGATTGCGCTACCGGTAGCGCCGCCACACGCCCGCCTCACTGTGGCAATGGACGTTCCGGCAGTCCCGACTCGAGCCGAGCGGACTAGCGCTTCGCGCGACAAGCGCCACTGGGTCGTAGCGGTCCGCCTTCGTGATCTTGAGGTACTCGCGTCTGTCGCCGCCGCGAGGTTTGTCGGCGGGAGTTCAGCAGTAGGGCTCTCCGGAATCGTAGTCGCGAGCGCCGGGCGCGCTGTGCAGGCGCATCCGCGTGATGTGGCTCGGTGGGCGCGCTGGCACCGGCGTCCGGCAGCGTGGCGACAGATCGGTCTGACGCGCGCCTGCGACCGGACGAGGCACACCGGCAGGCCGAAGTCCTGGCGACGGATCTCGGTCCGTGGACCCTCCAACACGGTCGGCACGTCCTCGCAGGTCACGCCGTCTTCCATGCCACCGGTCCTCGGTCTGGGCTTGGCTTGCGCTGCGGCGCTAACCGCACTTGGACGGCGTCCGCTTGAGGTTCGCGATCAGCCGCCTCAGGACCGCCCTGTTGCCGGGCAGCTCGAAGTGGTTGACGCCGGGGTTGTCGGTGAGGGTGAAGCGGTGGCAGCGCATCCGTCGCCACACCCGGACGGCGTCGTTGGTGATGTCCTCCTGGTTGATGTCGCCCTTGCGGGTCAGGAAGGCGGTCGTCATCGGGTTGAGGACCTGTCCGATCGCGAAGTTGGGCAGCGGCGCGCCGACGACGGTGTCGATGCCCGAGCCCTTCTCGGCGTAGACGTCCACGTCGGGGAAGTGCGCCCGGTCGGCGAACTTCACGAAACCGATGTAGTGGCGCGCAACCGGGATCCACTGTGCCAGGCCGGCGTCCGTCAACAGTTGCGGCCAGTCGCGCGGCGTGTACGAGCGGCCCGTCGTCGTGTTGCGCACGACGACCTCGCGGTCGCCGAAGATGTCGGGGTCGGAAGCGCTGAGGTAGGTGGCCGGCTGCGTCTGGTACATCCGGGCGCTGCTGGCGGCGTTGTCGGGGGTCTGCGGGAAGCTGAAGTCCTGGATGTTCAGGCCGGTGAACAGGACCGGGTAGAGGACCCCCTGCCCCGGGAAGTTGCCGGCGAACGGCGTGAACCCGTGGATGTAGCGCCTCCGCCACGCATGAGACGTGTGCGTGAGCAGGTATTGGGCATAGATGGGGCCGTTCGAGTGGCCGACCAGATGGACCGGTCGGTTCCCGTTTGCGCGGAAGGTCGACTCGATCAGGCGCTTGGTCCGCCCGAGAAGGCCGTCCATGTCCGGCGTCAGGCGCGGGTTGTAGCCGGCGACGCGGATGTCCCTGTCGCGCCTCCAGCCCGCGGCCTCGAGCGCCTTGTACAACGGCTCGTACAGCGGCGCGCTTTGGGTACGGCCATAGGCCGG
>JAXDHC010000491.1:0-2829 GCA_034664705.1 Solirubrobacteraceae bacterium | reverse complement strand
GCCTTGACGACGAGGTCGGGGCCCTCGACGAGCTCGATCACCATCGCGCGTGCGCCGACGAGCGCGCGTCCGCGCTTGGCGATGAGCTCGAGGATGCGCTGCAGGTCGGTCTCGCCACCGACCGCGCGCGCGATCTCCGTCGTGGTCTCGAGCGCGGCGACGGCCCGTTCGAGCTCGTCGCGGCGCGATCGCACGTCGCGGTACAGGCGCGCGTTCTCGATCGCGATCGCCGCCCAGTCGGCGAGGATGACGAGCGCCTCCTCGTCGCCGGCGTCGAAGTCCCCGCCCTGCTTCTCGGTGAGATAGATGTTCCCGTAGGCCTCGCCGCGGATCAGGATGGGGGCCCCGAGGAAGCTGTGCATCGGGGGGTGGGACAGCGGAAACCCGTAGGACTGCGGGTGCTCGCCGACGTCGCGGAGCCGGAGCGGCCGGGGGTCGGAGATCAGCACGCCGAGGATCCCGTGGCCGCGCGGCAGGTCCCCGATCGCCGCGTGCGTGGCCTCGTCGATCCCGACGGTCAGGAAGCGCTCGAGGCGCTCGCGTCGGTCGTCGAGCACGCCGACCGCCGCGTAGCGGGCACCGGTGAGCTCGCGAGCCACGTCGAGCGCACGATGCAGCACCTTCTCGAGGTCGAGCTCGGCCACCAGCCCGCGGCCCACGTCGAGCAGCCGGAGCAGACGCTCCTCACCGAGGGGGGACGCTGTCGGGTGTCTGGTCAATGGCAGGGCATCGATCGCGCTCCCGCCGAGCGTACCCGTCGACATGGGCGATGTCCGCCGGCCCCAGCGGGACATGCACTTCACCTGCGCACGCACTGGCGTTACGCTCATCGCGCGCGCCCGCGCCGGGCGCGCGACGACGGCAAGGAGGCGGCATTGCACCCCTCGAACGTCCAGGACACGCCCGCCGTGAGCGCCACGGCTCGCGTCCGGAAGGCGTACGCGCGGATCGACGAGGCCGACCGCCCGGAGGTGTGGATCGCGCTGCGGCCGCCCGCGGACGCGCTGGCCGACGCCGCCGCGGTCGACGAGCGCGTCGCCGCGGGGGAGGCGCTCCCGCTCGCCGGGCTGACCCTCGCGGTCAAGGACAACATCGACGTGGCGGGGTTGCCGACCACCGCCGGGTGTCCCGCGTTCGCCTACGACCCGGCCGCGAGCGCGCCGGCGGTGCAGCGGCTCCTGGCCGCGGGCGCGGTCGTCCTGGGCAAGACGAACCTCGACCAGTTCGCCACCGGCCTCGTCGGCACCCGCAGCCCCTACGGCGCGGTCCGCGACGCGCGGCGGCCGGAGCGCATCTCCGGCGGCTCGAGCTCGGGGTCCGCGGTCGCGGTCGCCCTCGGCATCGCGGACATCGCGCTGGGCACGGACACCGCCGGCTCCGGGCGCGTGCCGGCGGCGTTCCAGGGGCTCGTCGGCATCAAGCCGACCCGGGGCCTCGTGCCCACCGAGGGCGTCGTGCCGGCGTGCCGCACGCTGGACTGCGTGACGGTCTTCGCGCGCGCGCTCTCCCTCGCGGAGCGCGCGATCGCGCGCATGGCGACGCCCGGCGGGCGCGCATGGCCGGCGGACGCGCCCCTCGGTGCGCCGCCCGCGGCGAGGGTCGCCGTGCCCCGCCAGCTGCCCGGCCTGAGCGCCGAGGCCGGCGCGGCGTTCGGCGCGGCCGCCGACCGGCTCGCCGCCGCGGGGGCCGAGCTCGTCGAGATCGACCTCGAGCCGTTCCTCGCCGCCGCGCGGCTGCTCTACCAGGGGGCGTTCGTGGCCGAGCGCCACGCGGCCGTCGGCCCGTTCGTCGACGCCCACCGCGACGAGGTCGACCCGACGGTCGGCGCCATCATCGCGGCGGCCGGCACGCTGCCCGCGCACGCGCTCGTCACCGACACGGAGCGCCTCGAGGCGCTGCGCGCCATCGCCGAGGCCGAGCTCGAGGGCGCCGACGCCCTGCTCGTGCCCACCGCGCCGCGCCAGCCGACGATCGCCGAGGTCGCGGCCGACCCCGTCGGGGTCAACACCGAGATGGGGACCTACACGAACTTCGCGAACCTGCTCGACCTGTGCGGCGTCGCCGTCCCCGCCGGCGAGGCCGACGGCGGGCACTTCGGGGTCACCGTGCTGGGCCGCGCCTTCGCCGACCGGGTGGCCGCCGACGTCGCCGGCCTGCTCGCCGGCCCCGCCGAGCCGGCCGGTGGGCCGCCGGGCGTCGAGCTGTTCGTCGTCGGCGCCCATCGCGCGGGCCAGCCGCTCAACGGCGAGCTGACCTCGCGCGGCGCCCGGCTCGTGCGCACGGCGACGACGAGCGCCGAGTACCGGCTGCACCGCCTCGACACCGAGCCGCCCAAGCCCGGCCTCGTGCGCGTCGCGGACGGCGGCGCGCCGATCGAGGGCGAGCTGTGGGCGATGCCACCGGCGGGTCTGGCCGCGCTCCTCGCCGGGCTGCCCGCCCCGATGGCGCTCGGGCGCGTGCGCCTGGCCGACGGCGCGCAGCCCGTCGGCTTCCTCTGCGAGCCGGCGGCCCTCCGGGACGCCCGGGACATCACCGCGTTCGGCAGCTGGCCGGCGTACCTCGAGGCGCCCGCGGCGCTCGCGCGGTGAGGCCCGGCGGCCGGGCTACGCTCGGAGGGTGCAGAGCGCCCTCTCCGACCTCGCCTCCGTCTTCGCCGATCCGGGCGCTCCGGCCGCCGCTGCGACGCTCGACCGGCTGCGCGCGCGCTGGCCGCAGTTCGCGCCGGCCGAGCGCGAGGCCCTGACGCCGCTCGCGCGCCTCGCCGCCGAGCGCGTGCAGGCGGCGCGCGCGCCGGCCCCGGCGCGGCCGTCCGGCGGGTCCGACGACGAC
>JAXDHC010000490.1:0-6078 GCA_034664705.1 Solirubrobacteraceae bacterium | reverse complement strand
CCGCGACGTTGCCGAGCGCGACCTCGATGCTCGGCGTGTTCGCGAGGAGCTTGCGCGTGTAGTCGGCCTCCGGCGCCGTGAAGATGCGCTCCGTCGTCCCCTGCTCGACGATGCGCCCGTCGGTCATCACGATCACGCGGTCGGCTAGCGTCCGGATGAGCGCGAGGTCGTGCGTGATGAACAGCAGGCTGAGCCCCATCTGCGCGCGGAGCTTGCCGAGCAGCTCGATGATCGCCGCCTGCACCGACACGTCCAGCGCGGAGGTCACCTCGTCGCAGACGAGCAGCTTCGGCTCGGCCGCGAGGGCGCGGGCGATGGCCACGCGCTGGCGCTCGCCGCCCGAGAGCTGGTCGGGGAAGCGGTTCGCCGCGTTCCCGGACAGCGCCACGCGCTCGAGGCACTCGGCGACGCGCGCGCTGGCGTCGCGCCGCTCGCCACCGTCGTCGAACAGCGCGAGCTGGCGGGCGATCGTCTGGCCGATCGTGCGCCGCGGGTTCAGCGACGCGTACGGGTTCTGGAAGACGTACTGGATCTCGCGCCGCGCCTGGGACGAGCGCCGGCGCGCGGCCTCCGGCAGCACGTCGTCGCCGAGGCGCACCTCGCCGGTGTAGTCCTTGTGCAGCCCCGATACGCAGCGCGCGAGCGTGGTCTTGCCGCTGCCCGACTCGCCGACGAGCGCCAGGCACTCGTTGCGGTGGACCTCGAGGTCGATGCCGAACAGCGTCGGGCGGCTGCCGTAGCGTGCGTCGAGGCCGCGCACGGAGAGGACGACGTCGGCGCCGACGACCCGCTGGTCGGCCTGGCCGGCGCCCTCGGGCGGCGGCGCGCTCGCCGCGCGGTCGTGGTGGTAGCAGCGGATCTGATGCGCGGCGCCGAGGTCGCTGACCGGCGGGAACGCCGTGCGGCAGTCCTGGGCCGCGAACTCGCAGCGCGGGTGGAACGAGCATCCCTTCGGCCGGTTGCCCGGCAGCGCCGCGTGGCCGGGGATGCCGACGACCGTGCGCTTCCCGGCGATGTCCGGGACGGCGCGCAGGAGCCGGCGCGTGTACGGGTGGCGCGGCGCGGCGAACATGCGCTCGCGCGGCCCGGTCTCGACGATCCGCCCGGCGTACATGACCGCGACGCGGTCGGCGAGCTCGGCGACCACCGCGAGGTCGTGGCTGACGTACAGCGCCGCCACGTGGTGGCTGCGGCACAGCTCGCGCACGGTGGCGAGCACCCGCGCCTGCGTCGTCACGTCGAGCCCGGTCGTCGGCTCGTCGCACACGATCACGCGCGGGCGGTTGGCGAACGCCATGGCGATGGCGACGCGCTGCTGCTGACCGCCCGAGAGCTGGTGGGGGTAGCGGCGCAGGAACGCCTCGTCGGACGGCAGCGCGACCTCCTCGAGCGCCTCGCGCAGCCGCACCGCGCGCTCCTCCGCGCTCGTGCCCGCGGCGTGGGCGTCGAGCATCTCGCGCAGCTGCATGCCGATGCGCAGCGCCGGGTTCAGCGACGTGCCCGGGTCCTGCGGGATGTACGACACGACGCCGCCGCGCATCCGGCGCAGGTCGCCGTCGTTCAGCGCGGCGAGGTCGCGTCCGTCGATGCGGATGACGCCGGCGCTCACGCGTCCGCCCCGGCGGACGTGGCCGAGCAGCGCCATGCCGACGGTCGTCTTGCCCGAGCCGGACTCGCCGACGAGGCCGAGCACCTCGCCGGGATGGATCTCCAGGGTGATCTCGTCGACGACGTCGACGCCCTGCCCGACGAGCTCGATGCACAGGTCCCCGACGTCGACCGACGCGCCAGCGGGAAGGGCATCCACGGCTTCCACGACGCTCACGACTTGCCTCCGCGGTCGAGTCCGATCGCCGCGCGGGCGATCCCGTCGGTGATCAGGTTCGTGCCCACGGTCAACAGGCCGATCGCGACGATCGGCAGGAACACGGCCCACGGCTGCACGGTGATCGACAGCCGGTTCTCGTTGATCATCAGGCCCCAGTCGGCGGTCGGCGGCTGCAGGCCGAACCCGAGGAAGCTGACGGCCGCCACGAGCCCGATCGAGTACGTCATGCGCAGGCCGAGCTCGACGAGCAGCGGGCTGGTCACGTTCGGGAGGATCTCGGCGAAGACGATCCGCCAGCGCTTCTCGCCGACCACCTCCGCCGCCTTGACGAAGTCGCGCTCGACGACCTCCTGGGCGGCGCCGCGCATGACGCGCGCCACGCGCGGCGCGTGCGTCCCGCCGACCGTGAGGACGATGAGCCACAGCTTCGGCCCGATCGCCGAGACGGCGAGCAGCACGAAGATGATCTGCGGGAAGGAGAGGAGCACGTCGTTGAGGCGCATCAGGGCGTCGTCGAGCCAGTTGCGCGCGTAGGCGGCCACGAGCCCGATGCCGGTGCCGATGACGATCCCGACGAGCGTCGCCGCCACCGAGAGCCACAGGACGGTCAGGCCGCCGTGCAGGAAGCGGCTGAGGACGTCGCGGCCGAGGGCGTCGGCCCCGAACATCGCGGCCGACGAGGGGCCGCTGTTGGGCACGGCGACGAACTCGGTCGGCGTGTGCGGCGCGACGAGCGGCCCGAAGACGGCGACCGCGACGATCAGCCCGACGATCGCGATGCCGATCCGCGTGCGCGTGAGCGCGGCGGCCGTGCGCAGGATGCCGAGCCACTGGTGCCCGCGCAGCCGCTCGGGCGGCGGGACGGGCGCGTCGGCGGTGAGCTCGGTGGCCCGCTCGAGGGTCTGATCGGTCATCGCCCGGCCGTCCTCAGGCGCGGGGTGACGAGGATCGTCGCCAGGTCGGCGAGCAGGTTCAGCCCGACGTAGATCCCGGCCGCGAGCATCGTCACCGTCTGGACGACGGGCATGTCGCGGTTGGCCACCGACTCGACCAGCGCGGCGCCGATGCCGGGGAACTGGAAGACGAACTCGACGACCACGACGCCGCCGGCCATCCACGCCAGCTGGAGCGCCGCGACCTGGATCGCCGGGACGATCGCGTTGGGCACCGCGTGGCGCCAGATCACCGTCCGCTCGGGCAGGCCCTTCAGGCGCGCCATGGTCACGTACTCGCTCTCGAGCACCTCCACCATCGAGCCGCGCATGATGCGGCTGATGTACGGCACGACGGCCAGCACGAGCGTCGCCGCGGGCAGCACCACGACCCGCGGGTCCTGCCACGCCTTCGTGCCCGGCGCGAGGAGCGACACGGCCGGGAACAGGTGCGTCACGCCGGTCGCGAACAGCAGGATCAGCCCGATGCCGATCACGAACTCGGGCAGCGCCGCGAGGACGAGGGTGATCGTCGACGTGACGTGATCGGCGGGCCGATCGCGCTTCATCGCCGTCCACACGCCGATGAGGATCGACAGCGGGATGGCGACGAGCGAGGCGATCAGGACGAGGAACGCCGAGTTGCCGACGCGGTCCGACAGCAGCTGGCTGACCGGCTGCTGGGTCGCCGCGGAGTCGCCGAGGTCGAAGGTGACGATGCCCTTCAGCCACTGCAGGTACTGGGTGACCACAGGCTCGTTCAGGTGCAGCTGCTCGCGCAGCGCGGCGACCCGGTCGGGGGTGGCCTCGCGGCCGAGGATCGCGGTGGCGGCGTCGCCGGGCAGCGCGATCACGGCGGCGAAGACGATGAGCGAGACGAGCCAGAGGGTGAGGATCCCCAGGCCGATCCGGCGCAGCACGAGCCTAGGAGACACCGCCCGCCCCCTTGCGTCGCGCGCGCGACCGGCTCGGCGGGCGTCCAGTGGGTTGCCGTCTCACGTCCTTCCCCTCTCCTCGCTGAACGGCTCGTCGCCGGGACGGGCGGCCTCCCCAGCCGCCTCGTGCTCGAGCTCGCCGGCGATCAGCCGCGCGGAGAGGCGCAGGTGCTCGGCGATGAGCTCGGGCGCGTTGTCGTCGCGGCGCTCGAGCGCCTCGACGACCGCGGCATGGTCGCTGATGTACGTGGCCCACGGATACACCGGGTGGTGGCGCAGCAGCATCCGCGTCTCGGCCACGAGCGTCGCCTGCGCGCGCTCCAGGCGCGGGCTCGCGGCGAGCCGCACGAGCTCCTCGTGAAACCGGATGTCGGCGGCGATCACCGCGTCGGTCACGCGGTCGTGGAAGCGCGCGGTGTCCCGCAGCTCCTCGAGCGCCGCGCGGAGCGCCGACAGGTCGACCGGCGGGCCGGCGACGATCCGCCGGACCGCCCCCGACTCGATCGCCTCGCGGGCGGCGTACACGTCCAGCCGGTCCGCGAGCGACATGATCCGCACGAACGCGCCCCGGTGCGGCTCGTACTCCACGAGCCCCTCCTGCACGAGCTGGCGGATCGCCTCGCGCACCGCGCTGCGCCCGGTGCCCAGCGTCGTGGCGAGCGACACCTCGCGGAGCGGCTCGCCCTGCGCGATGCGACCCTCGATGATCGCCTCGCGCAGCTCGCGCAGGACCTGCTCCGTCATGGACGCGCGCTCGACGCTCGAGAGGCGCCAGGAATCCGCCGCCGGCGACATGCTCTCCCCTGGTGGGTTGTCGACAACCATACGAACCGCGCTGAGCGCGCGTCAAGCCACGGCGCGCGGGCGCCGGCTCGCGAGCGCGAACGAGGCCAGGACCAGCGCGATGCCCGCGGCCTGCGGGGGAGCGACGCGCTCGCCGAGGATCACGAGGGCCAGCGCGACGGTGACGACGGGCTCGAAGAGGCTGAGCAGCGCGGCCGGCGTCGCGCCCACGCGCGACATGCCGACCTGGTAGAGCAGCAGGGGCGCGGCCGTCCCGAACACGGTGATCCCCACGAGCTCCGGCCAGGCCCGCTCGAGCGCCGCGGCGCTGGGGGCGGCGAACGCAAGCGCCGGCGTGTAGACGAGCGCGCCGGCGAGGCACATCAGCCCGACGCCCTGCAGCGACTGGCGCGGCGTCATGGCCCGCGGGCCGACGAAGAAGTAGGCGGCGCTGCACAGCGCCGCCAGCAGCGCGAGCGCCTGCGCCGGCAGCGCTCCCACGCCGCCGCCCGGCGCGCCGAACAGCAGCACGCATCCGGCGATCGCCAGGCCGAGCCCGAGCAGCCCGGCGCCGTGGTGGCGCTCGCCGTGGACCAGGGCGCCCGCGCCCGCGACGAGCGCCGGGTACACGAAGACGAGGGGGGCGACGTCGCTGACTCGCCCGAGCCGGAGGGCGAGCCAGTAGGCCGTCGCCGACCCCAGGTAGGCCGCCGCGACGAGCAGCGCGCCGCGCAGCGGCACGCGCGGGACGCCCATCCGGCGCGACGTCAGCGCGAGCGGCACGACGACGGCGGCCGAGGCGACGTAGCGGACGGCCAGCAGCGTCACCAGGCCCACGCCGGCCTCGTAGCTGCGCTTCGCGAGGATCGCGTTGACGCCGAAGCCCGCGGCGGCGAGCAGGATCAGGCTGCGGCCGAGCAGCGCGCCGCGGGCGCCCGGCGGGGCGTCCGCGACCGCCGGATCAGGCGTTCCCGGGGCGGAAGCGGGATGTCGGCCGTCGGCGGTGGGACGCCGTCGAGGACCGTTGACAGACAAATTCATGCGTTTGTATGGTTGTCGACAATGTTGGACCGGGGTCCGACCGCGAGGCGGACGGCGCGCCCGTGAGCGCTCCCTATCAGTCTCCCCTGCGCGCCGACGCCAACGCCGGCCGGGTCGCCCTCGTCACCGGCGGCGGGACGGGGATCGGCCGCGCCGTGGCCCTGGAGCTCGCCGGGACCGGCGCGTCGGTCGTCGTGTGCGGGCGCCGCGCGGAGCCGCTGGAGGTCGTGGCCGCGCAGGTGCGGGCGCTCGGCGGCGAGTGCCTCGCCGTGGCGGCGGACGTGCGCGAGCCCGCCGAGGTCGAGCGCGTCGTCGGCGCCGCGCTCGAGCGCTTCGGCCGCGTCGACGTGCTCGTCAACAACGCCGGGGGGCAGTTCTCCGCGCCGGCCGAGGACATCGCGGAGAACGGCTGGCGCGCCGTGCATCGCGTGACGGTGGACGCGGTGTGGAGCATGACCCGCGCGGTCGCGACGCGCTCGATGATCCCGTCGCGCGGCGGCCTCGTCGTCTTCGTCGGCTTCAGCCCGCTCCGCGGCATCCCCGGCTTCGCCCACGCCTC
>JAXDHC010000489.1:0-9165 GCA_034664705.1 Solirubrobacteraceae bacterium | reverse complement strand
GCGACGCGGTTCTCGACGAGCGAGTTGCCGTTGCGGTCGACGATCGCGCCGCGCGGCGCCTGGACCGTCACCTCGCGCACGCGGTTGTCGCGCGCCTGCTGCAGGTACTGGTCGCCGGAGAGCACCTGGAGGAACCACAGGCGGAAGAAGATGGTGCCGAAGAGCGCGAAGGCGATCACGCCGAGCACCGCCACGCGCAGGGCGAGCTGCGGGGTGATCGGCGGACGCCGCTCGCTGACCGGGTCGATCATGCTCATGCGCGGCTGAGCGGCGACAGGCCGCCGGTCGTGTAGGCGCGGCGCCGGCGCCGGCGCGGGTCCTCGGGCAGCGCGGGCATGAGCCAGCGGCGGACGACCGCGTGGACGACCCCGGCGATCAGGGCGTTCAGCAGGATGGTCGCGAGGATCTCGCGGACGAGCAGGAAGCTCACGGGCGCGTCGACGCCGAGCAGGAACTGCATGAGCGAGTAGCCGATCGTCGCCACGGCGGTCGCCGCGGCGCCGACCGCGAACGGCACGAGCGCCGCCTGCGGATCGCGCAGCTCGCGGACGCGGCCCGCCCAGTAGCCGATCGCCACGTACAGCAGCGACGACAGCCCGACCGTCTGGACGAGGGCGAGATCGAGGAACAGCCCGGCCGCGAAGCCGAAGCACGCGCCCGGGACCGAGCCGACGAGCAGGCCGACGGCGGCCACGACGAGCGGCGAGAGGTCCGCGTTCGTGCCGAACAGCTCGATCTGGGACACCGCGGCGACCTGGAGGATCACCATGGCGACGCCGAGGGCCACGAGCCGGGCCGCGAGCTGGGGGGTGAAGACGGTCACGTGGCGCTGCGCGTCCTGGTCAGGACCTGCACGAACTCCAGGCGGCGCATGTTGACGAACGGCCGCAGGTGGACACGCTGGTCGTCGGTGCCGGGGTCGTCGACGCGCGTCACGCGGCCGATGGGGACGTTCGGCGGGTAGAACGACTGCAGGCGGTCCTTGCGCGACTGCGTGCCCGCGGTGACCACGATCTGGCCGGGGTCGACCTCGTCGTTGCGCGTCGTGAACCGCAGGACGAGGTCGTTGGGCCGCCCCGCCTCGACCTGGACGACGCCGGTCACGCCGCTCTCGGCCACGCGGGCCGGGATGGCCATCGTGTGGTCGGTGAGCAGGGTCACGACCGCCGAGTTCGGCGACGCCTCGTGCACGAGACCGACGAGGCCGCTCGGCCCGACCACGGGGTGGTCCTGGCGCACCCCGTCGCCCGTGCCCTTGTTGATGGTGACCTGGGCCCACCACACGCTCGGGTCCTGGCCGATGATCCGCGCGGTGACGGGCGAGTCGTCGGCGAGGCCGGCGCGCTCGCCCAGGGCGAGCAGCCGCTTGAGCTCGCTGTTCTCGCGGACGGCCGACGTCCCGGCGACGGCGCGGTCACGCAGCGCGTCGCGCTCGGCGCGCAGCTGCTTGACCTCGCCCTTGGCGTCGACGGTGTCCCCCACCCAGCCGCTGAGGTCGCGCACGGGCTTGAGCGCCCGGCTCGCCCCCTCCTGGATCGGCGCGACGACCTCGAGCACGCCGCGCTGGACGGCGTGGAGTCCGCCGCCGGTCGACTCGCCGAAGTAGGCGGTCAGCAGGATCAGGGAGCTGGCGACGAGCAGTCCGAGAACTGCCCGTCGTCGGCGGACCGTCTTGTCGTACACGTGAATCGGTAACCCAAAGTCTGAGTGGAGTTGCGGCCGCGGCGCGCTAGTAGCGGCGCCGGCGGTTCCTCGAATTCTTGTTCGTGCGGTGGATGACCTCGAACTCCTCGAGCGACCGCCCCGAGCCCACCGCGACACAGGTCAGCGGCGACTCCGCGAGGTGCGCCGGCATCTGCGTCTCCTCCCGCAGGCGCTCGTCGAGCCCCTGCAGCAGCGAGCCGCCGCCCGCGAGCATGATGCCGCGGTCCATGATGTCGGACGCCAGTTCCGGCGGCGTGCGGTCGAGGGTCTCCTTCACCGCGTCGATGATCTGCGAGAGCGGCTCCTCGAGCGCCTGGCGGATCTCCTCGCTCGTGAGGACCACCGTCTTGGGCAGGCCGCTCACCATGTCGCGCCCGCGGATCTCGGCCTGCACCTCCTCCTCCATGGGGTAGGCGGAGCCGATCTCGAGCTTGACCTCCTCGGCCGTCTGCTGGCCGATGAGCAGCTTGTACTCGCGCTTGGCGTAGTTGATGATCGATTCGTCGAGCTCATCGCCGCCCACGCGGATCGACTGCGAGACGACGATGCCGCCGAGCGAGATCACGGCGACCTCGCTCGTGCCGCCGCCGATGTCGACGACCATGCTCCCGGTCGGCTCGCCGACCGGCAGGCCGGCGCCGATCGCCGCGGCCATCGGCTCCTCGATCAGGTAGGCCTGCCGCGCACCGGCGCTCAGGCACGCCTCCTCGACGGCGCGCTTCTCGACGCCCGTCACGCCCGAGGGCACGCAGACGACGACCCGCGGATGCGCCCAGCGGTTCTGGTGCACCTTCTGGATGAAGTGGCGCAGCATCTCCTCCGTCACGTCGAAGTCGGCGATGACGCCGTCCTTCAACGGGCGGATGGCCGAGATCGTGCCGGGCGTCCGGCCGAGCATGCGCTTGGCCTCGATGCCGACGGCGTGGACCTCGCCGGTGCGCGAGTCGATCGCGACCACGCTCGGCTCGGACAGGACGATGCCCCGGCCGCGAACGTAGACGAGCGTGTTCGCCGTGCCGAGGTCGACCGCCATGTCGCGGCCACCGAAGCCGGTGAGATAGCTGAAGAAGCCCATGCGGGAGAGGACGACCGCGCCTCGTGCGTGCACAAGCGGGGTGGACGGCCGCGTCGCCAGTGTATCGGACGCCCCCGGATCGTCCGCTTCCGTTCGGGTTTCCTAACGAGGCGCAAAATCTCCTGCAAAATCCCGCCCGCCCGCGGCGCGACCTCGCCGTTCAGGGCGTGAGCGGCAGCAGTTCCGGGGCGATGTCGAGCAACGTGGCGACCGGAAGGCCGACGACGTTGAGGTAGTCGCCCTCGATCCGCTGCACCACGACGGCCCCGCGGCCCTGGATCGCGTAGCCCCCGGCTCGCCCGCGCCACTCGCCCGTCGCCAGGTACCACTCGATGGCGTCGTCGTCGAGCGCGCGGAACGTCACGCGCGTAACGGCCGTCGCGGCCCGGACCTCGCCGTCGGGGCGGAGCACCGCCAGGCCGCTGACGACGTCGTGGGTGCCGCCCGCCAGGCGCCGCAGCGTCTCGCGGGCCGCGTCCTCGTGGGGGGGCTTTCCCCAGATCTCCAGCTCCGTCGCGACCAGCGTGTCGACGCCCAGGACGACCTCCCCCGGGCGCCGTTCCGCGGCCACGGCCTTGCGCAGCGCGTTCTCGCTCGCGACGACCAGCGGGCTCCCGGTGTCCTCCTCCGCCACGTCGGTGGCGCGCACCGTGAACGGCACGCCGAGCTGCTCGAGGATCGCCCGCCGCTGCGGCGAGCGGCTCGCCAGGACGAGCCGCGCTCCGCCGGGACAGCCGGGGCCCTCCACCTCGCCGTCCCGCGGCCTAGCTGCGCACGGGCGCGGCGAGCTCGGGGAAGAACAGCCCCGCCTCGCGGCCGGCCGACTCCGCCGAGTCCGAGCCGTGGACCATGTTCTGGCCGACGGCGATGGCGAAGTCGCCGCGGATCGAGCCGGGCGCCGCCTCCACCGGGTTCGTCGCCCCGATCACCTGGCGCGCGGCCGGGACGGCCTGCTCGCCCTCGAGGACCATCGCGACCAGCGGGCCGGAGGTGATGAAGTCGACGAGCTCGCCGAAGAACGGCTTGCCGTCGTGCTCGGCGTAGTGCTGCCTGGCGAGGTCCTCGTCGACCGTCATGAGCTTGAGGGCCGCGACGCGCAGGCCCTTGCGCTCGAAGCGGGCGATGATCTCGCCGGTCAGGCCGCGCGCGAACGCGTCCGGCTTGACCAGGATGAGGGTCCGGTCCATCGGATGTCCTTCCGAACTGTGGGTGTGGTCAGGTCAGGGTGAGGGCGGCGCCTCGAACGACGCCGTCGCCTCGGGCTCGAGGTCCGCGGTGGAGCGCCGGCGCCGGCGCCGCGGCAGCGGCGCGTGGCCGGGCACCTCGGCCTCGCAGTACGGGCAGATCGCCCACTCGGGATCCAGCGGCTTGCCGCAGTTGGAGCAGGGGTCCTTCAGCTTGCGCATGCAGTTGGGGCAGCGCAGGAAGTCCTTCTCGACGTGCTGCTCGCAGTGCGGGCAGACGAGGTAGCCGCTCTCCTGCAGGCGCGCCTCGGCGGCCTGCATCTCGAGGTCGCGCTCGCGCACGTCGTCGAGATACTCCGGCGGGCGCACGATCATGTAGACGAGCGTGCCCATGAACGGGAACAGCAGCGACGCGGCCGTCGCGCAGCCCACGAGCATGGGGTCGGCGATCCGGCGCCGGGCGTCCGCGTACGTGTAGTACACGAGAGCCAGCCACATGACGACGAGCGCCACGCCGACCAGCTGGATGGCCGTGTTGAGGCCATCGCTGTTGATTCCGAAGACGGCCACGAGCAGCATGTTCCCCAGGACGTTAATGCACCGGTCGGCCGAACCGGCGCCCCGGGCGACGCCCGCCTGTCACAGGAACAGCCGGCCGAAGCCGTAGCCGAGGGCGAAGAAGACGAGGATCACGACGGCGACGACGACCGCGACGAGCGCCATCATCGCCGGCATCGAGGGGCCCTCGTCGTTCACAGCATCGACCTCCCCCGCGCGCCCTCGGGCCGCAGGAGGTCGGCGATGAGGTAGATGGATCCGGTCGCCACGACGACGCCGTCCGGTCCCGCGGCCGCGCGCGCCTCGCGCAGCGCCCGGCGCGGCTCGCCGACCGTGTGCGCCGGCGGGCCGCCGAGCTGGCGAGACAGCGACTCGAGCGTCGCCGCCGGCAGCGCGCGCGGGTTCGCGCTCGTCGTGAACACCATCTCGGCGCACAGCGGCAGCAGCTCGCGCAGCATCCCCGCGGCGTCCTTGTCGTCGAGCACGGACACGCAGCCGACGAGCCGCCGGCCCCCGGCGAAGCCGGTCAGCGAGCGCGCCAGCGCCGCCATACCGGCCGGGTTGTGCGCGCCGTCGATGACGGTCACCGGGGCCTCGTCGACGATCTGGAAGCGGCCGGGCACGAGCGTGGAGGCGGCCGCCTCGCGGACGGCGGTCTCGTCGAGCTCGCCGAGATAGGCCTCGGCGGCGGCGCGCGCCACGGCGAAGTTGCGCTGCTGGTGCTCGCCCTGGGCGAGCAGCTCGAGGCCGCTGTCGGCCGGGGCGACGACGAGCGCCGCGCCGCGGGCGGCGGTCACGCGCCGGGCGAGCGCCAGCGCGTCCTCCTCGAGGTCCGCGCCGACGACGAGCGTGCCGCCCGGCTGGACGATGTCGAGCTTCTCGGCGGCGACGTCGGCGATCGTCGGGCCCAGCCAGCGCGTGTGCTCGAGCCCGACGTTCGTGAGCACCTGAACGCGTGAGCGGATCACGTTCGTGGCGTCGTAGCGGCCGCCCAGGCCCGCCTCGATCACGGCCACCTCCACGCCCGCCTCGGCCAGCTCGCTGTACGCGGCGGCGGTGAGCGCCTCGAACTGCGTGACGCGGTCGCCCTCCTCCAGCGTGTGGTCGACCTTCTCGGCCGCGCGCGCGGCCCGGCCGACGGCGGCGGCGAAGCGCTCAGGCGCGAGGTCGGCGTCGTCGATGCGGATGCGCTCGGTGAAGGAGACGAGGTGCGGCGACAGGTAGGCGCCCGCGCGCAGCCCGTGCCGGCGCAGGATGGCGGCGGTCATCCGCACGGTCGAGGACTTGCCGTTGGTCCCGGCCACGTGGACGGTCCCGAAGCGGTCCTGCGGCGTGCCGAGCGCGGTCATGAGCCGGCGCATGCGGTCCAGCCCGAACCGCATCCCGAACAGCTCGAGGGACAGCAGGTAGCGCTCCGCCTCGTCGTAGGTCACAGCCCGTCGAGCTCCCGGCGCAGCCGGTCGAGCTTCTCGCGCTCCGCGTCCACGAGCTGCGGGGGCGCCTTGGCGACGAAGCCCGCGTTGGACAGCTTCTCCTCCGCGCGATCGATCTCGGCCCGCAGGCGCTCGCGCTCGGCCTGCGCCTTGCGCTCCTCGGCCTCGCGGTCGACGAGCTCGCCGGCGCGGATCTCGACGCTGCCGCCCGGCACCGGGACGGTCGCGGTCAGCGGGCCGTCGCCCTCCAGGTCCAGCCGGGTCATCCGCGCGACGAGCCGGGCCGAGCCGTCGAGGCCGTCGATGCGCGCCGGGAGCACCTGGCCGGGCTTCACGCCGGCCTCGTCGCGCCACGAGCGCAGCGCCTGCACGGCCTCGATGACCGCCGCCATCTCCGCCTCGGCGGCCTCGTCGCGCAGGCTCGGGTCGGCCGGCGCGACGCGCGCCTGGGCGAGCAGGCCCTCGGTCCCGGGCACGTGGCTCCACAGCTCCTCGGTGACGAACGGGATCACCGGGTGGGCGAGCGTCAGCGTCTCGCGCAGGACGTGGACCATCGTGGCCGAGAGGTCGGCGGCGAACTCGCGCCCCTTCGTGAACTCGAGGTACCAGTCGCACAGCTCGCCGTAGACGAAGTCGTAGAGGCCGAGCGCGGCCTTGGCGAAGTCGAACTCGGCGATGTTCTCGGCGAACGCGGCCTTGGCGGCCTGCAGCCGCGACAGGATCCAGCGGTCGTAGACCGTCTGCGGGCGGGGCTCGGCGCCGGCGTCGTCGCGGACGTTGAGCAGCACGTAGCGCGACGCGTTGAAGAGCTTGTTGGCCAGCCGCTGGCCCTGCTGGACCTTCTCGGAGGAGTACTTGACGTCCTGCGTCGACGACATCGCGAGGAGCCCGAAGCGGACCGCGTCCGCGCCGTGGCGGTCGATCTCGTCGATCGGGTCGATGCCCGTGCCGAGCGACTTGCTCATCCGCCGCCCGTCGGGCGCCTGGATGACCGAGTGCACGTAGACGTCCTCGAAGGGGACGTCGCCGGCGAACTCCATGCCGAGCATGACCATGCGCGCCACCCAGAGGAACAGGATGTCGCGCGCCGTCGAGAGCACGTCGGTCGGGTAGAAGGCGCGCAGCTGCGGCGTGTCGTCGGGCCAGCCGAGGGTGGCGAACGGCCACAGGCCCGAGCTGAACCACGTGTCGAGCACGTCGGGGTCGCGCTCCCAGCCCTCCCCCTCCGGCGGCTCGGTGCCGACGTAGGTCTCCTCGCCGCGGTACCAGACCGGGATCTGATGCCCCCACCACAGCTGGCGGCTGATGCACCACGGGCGGATGTTCTGAAGCCACTCGAGGTAGCGCCGCGACTGGGACTCGGGATGGATGCGGATCCGGCCGTCGCGCACGGCGTCCATCGCCGGCGCGGCGAGCTCGTCCATGCGCATGAACCACTGCAGCGAGATGAGCGGCTCCACGCGCGCGCCCGACCGATGGCTGAACGGGACGGTGTGCGTGTACGGCTCGGCGTCGCGCAGCAGCCCCTGCTCGCGCAGCGCGGCCAGCACGGTCTCGCGCGCCTCGTCCACGGTGAGTCCCGCGAACGCCGCGCCCGCGGCCTCGGTCATCCGGCCGTCCTCGCCGATCACGGTGATCTCGGGCAGGCCGTGGGCGCGCCCGATCTCGAAGTCGTTGGGGTCGTGCCCGGGCGTGATCTTCAGCGCGCCGGTGCCGAAGTCCGTCTTCACGTACTCGTCGGCGATGATCGGCAGCCGGCGGCCGACGATGGGCAGGATCGCCTCGCGGCCGACGAGGTGGCGGTAGCGCTCGTCGCCCGGGTTCACCGCGATCGCGGTGTCCGCCAGCATCGTCTCCGGGCGCACCGTGGCCACGACGACCTCGCCGTCGCCGTCGGCCAGCGGATACGCGATCGAGTAGAGCGCGTCGGTGACCTCACGGTCCTCGACCTCGAGGTCGCTGATCGCCGAGCGCGTCCCCGGGTCCCAGTTGACCATGTAGTTGTCGCGGTAGATGAGGCCCTTGCGATACAGGGCCACGAAGACCTCGAGGACGGCCCGCACGTAGCCCTCGTCGAGCGTGAAGCGCTCGTCGTCGTAGTCCACCGTCGCGCCGAGGCGCTTGAGCTGCTCGACGATCGTCCCGCCGTACTGCGCGCGCCATTCCCAGACGCGGTCGATGAACCGCTCGCGGCCCAGCTCCTCACGGCTCGTGCCCTCGCCCTGGAGCGCCTTCTCCACCTGCTTCTGGGTGGCGATGCCGGCGTGGTCGGTGCCGAGGATCCACTTCGCCCGCCTGCCCTGCATGCGGTTGAAGCGGATGAGCGTGTCCTGGATCGAGCTGTTGAGCGCGTGCCCCATGTGCAGGACGCCGGTGACGTTCGGCGGCGGGATCGCGATGGAGTAGTTCTCCTCCGGCGTTCCGTCGGGATCGGGGTGATGCAGCCCCGAGTCCAGCCAGCGCTCGACGATGCGCGGCTCGACCTCGGCCGGCTCGAAGCGGGTGCGTTCCTGCAGCGTCGTCATGGATGCCTGAGTCTAGGCCCCCGCGGGCCTTCGCCCCGGCCCCGCAAGCGGCGCTGCACCGCGCCCTGGGCCGCGCCGCGCGGCGGCCCCGGGGCGTCCCCGGGCCGGCGCATGCACGTGCGCCCGCGCTCAGCCCGGGAGCGGCGATGACGGAAGCGCGGGGAGCGGCCGCGTCAGTGCCGGCGGCCCATGCGGCGCCCGAACGGCGCGAGGTCGCGCGCGACCCCGAAGAGGTCCAGGCCCTTCGCGATCCGGCGGAACTCGGCGCGCTCGTCGCGCGTGAGCCGCTGGGGGCGCCCGCCGGACTTCTTCGCCAGGTCGGCGAGCCGCGTGCGCTCGTGCGGCGGGAGCTCCCGCCAGCGCGCACGCATCATCATCGCCGCCTCGAAGACGACGATCCACGGAACCTTGCGGCGGACGGACCTCAGCATGTCGGGAGTGCTACCCGCGTCCGGCGCCCGGCATCAGGCGGACTCGGCGGCCCGGCGGCCGCCGTCCTCCTCCGGCGCCGCCTCGGTGACGAGCGTCGGCGGGATGCCCTTCTCCACGGTCTCGCGCGTGACGACGCACTTCTTGACGTCGCGCCGCGAGGGCAGCTCGAACTGCACCTCGAGGAGGATCTCCTCCAGGATCGAGCGCAGGCCGCGCGCGCCGGTCTCCCGCTCGAGCGCCTTCTGGGCGACCGA
>JAXDHC010000488.1:0-3366 GCA_034664705.1 Solirubrobacteraceae bacterium | reverse complement strand
ACGTCCAGGCTCGTGCGCTCCGCGACCTTCGTCTCGAACTCGCCGGCGGTGGGCGCGAGACCGAAGGGCCCGCGCGCGAGCAGGCGCCCGTAGCTGCGCCCGAGCTCGGCGGCGATGTCGGCGAGCTCCTTCGGCGACGCGGCATGGGCCAGCGCCGTGAAGACAGCGCGGGCGCCGCGCTCGGCGACGGCCAGGTCGGTGCCGGCGCGCTCGGAGACGCGCCGCAGGAACTCGTCGAGGTCGAAGCCCTCGGCCGCCGTGGTCGTGTGCAGCCAGGCGGCGAGCTCGGGCGGCAGCTCCGCGGCGAGGTCGTCGGCCTCGCCGCGCGCGAGGTGCTCGGCGAGGGTCTCGAGCGTCGCGCGCGTGAGCCGCTCGGCGGCCTCGCGGTCGAGGCCGGCGCCCTCCTGGACGAGCTCGAGGAACGCGGCGTGGTCCATGCTCACTCCTCCTCCTCGGCGACGGCCATGACGACCGGGCACGGCGCGTGGCGCACGACGTCCCGCGAGACGCTGCCGAGGACGAGCGGGCCGCGCCGGCCGTGCTGGTGCGGCGCGACCGTGATCGCCTGGCTCTCGCGCTCGCGCGCGACGCGCACGATCGTCTCGGCGATGCTGACGTCCGGGTCCTCGGCGACCGCGAGCCCCTCGGCGTCGAGCCCGAGCTCGCTCGCCAGCTCGGCGCCCTGGCGGGCGAGCCGCTGCGCGTTCTCGTACAGCGCCTCGTCGATCTCCAGCGCCGTGCGCACGTCGACCGGCGCGGGCGGCAGGCCGGTGACGGTCGGCAGCTCCATGAGCTCGAACGCGAGCCCCTGCTTCCACACGACGAGGACGACCGCCTTGCGCGACCGCAGCAGCTCCGCGGCCTCGCGCAGCGCGACCTCGGCGTCGGGCGTGCCGTCGAAGGCGATGACGATCGGACCCGTGGCCATCCGTCAGGGCACTAGGCCGCTTCCGTCACGGCGCAATCGACGACGAGGCCGCGGCGAACCGGGTGAGCGCCTCCTCCACCGGGACGTCCCCCGCGGCGACCTCGAACGTCAGGCCGATCGTCGCCGCCTCGTGCAGGCAGGCGGCGAGCACCGCGGCGACGTCGTCGCGGCTGATCCGCGCGCCGTGGTCGACGTGCTCGGCGACGACCACGCGGCCGCTGCCGGGATCGTCGGAGAGGAACGCCGGGCGCACGATCGTGTGGTCCAGGCCGCTCGCGCGCAGCTCGGCGTCGGCCTTGCCCTTCGCGCGCAGGTAGACGGCGAACGCGTCGTCGCCCTGGGCGTCCGGATCGGCGCGGATCGAGCTGAGCATCACGTACCGGCGGATGCGGTTCGACTGCGCGCCGGCGATGAGCTTGACGGCGCCGCCGTAGTCCATGGTCCACTTGCGCTCCGGGCCGCTCCCCGGCCCGGCCCCGGCCGCGAACACGACGGCGTCGGCCGGCCCGACCGCGTGGGCGACCTCGTCGGGGCCCGCGGCCTCGAGGTCGCAGACGACGGGCTCCGCGCCGGCGGCGCGAACGTCGTCCCCGTGCGCGGGATTGCGGATCAGCGAGCGCACCGCGTCGCCGCGTTCGCGCAGGCGCTGCGTCAGGCGCAGCGCGACCTTCCCGTGGCCTCCGGCGATGACGACCTGCATGGGGGGCGCTCCTCTCTCGACGCGAGCTTTGCGCGGTCCTGCTCCTGGGGTAGGACGGAGCCTCCCGTCGCCCACGTTGGAGCGTGTCGCCGTGTCCGCACCGGTTCTGGCCGCCTTCGATCCCGTCGCGCTCGATCCCGCCCCTGTGCGGTTCGCGGCGATGGTCGCCGCCGTCACGGGCGCGCCGCTTCACATCGCCGCCGTCTACGCCGACGACGACGTCGTCGACCGGCTCACCGGCGGACAGCTCGGCGAGGACCTCACCGCGACCCCCGGGCGCGCGGTCGACCGGATCGTCGCCGAGCTCCGTCGCGAGGGCGCCGAGGCCGAGGCGCTCCTGCTGGGCGCCACGAGCCCGCCCCGCGCCCTCAGCCTGGCGGCCGAGCAGCTCGGCGCCGGCCTCGTCGTGGTGGGCTCGGCCGCGCGCGCGGAGCCGGGCGTCGCGACCGCGGGCAGCACGGGCGAGCGGCTGTTCAACGGCTGTCCGTGCGCGGTGGCCGTCGTGCCGCTCGAGTGGGTGGCGAACCACGCGATGACCGTCATCGGCACCGGCTTCGTCGACACCGCCGAGGGCCGCGAGGCCGTTCACGGCGCGCACGCGCTCGCCGACCGCGCCGGCACGGTGCTCCGCGTGATCGTCGCCGTGCACCCGCCGTCGTGGATGCTGCCGGACGGCGACGGGGCCGACGACCCCCGCGCGCGGACGGCGGCCTACGAGGCGGTCGGCGCGGAGATCCGCGAGCGCGCCGAGCAGGCGGCGCAGGCCGGGACCGGCGGGCTGCTCGGCGCGCCGGTCGACATCGACGTGCTCGTCGCCGACCCGGCCGAGCTCCTCCTCGCCGCCTCGCGCGAGGTCGACCTCCTCGTGTGCGGCTCGCGCGGCTACGGGCCGACGCCGGCCACGCTGGTCGGCGGCGTCACGCGCCGCCTCGTGACCGGCGCCGGCTGCCCGGTCGTGGTCACGCCCCACGGCCCCGAGATCGCCCTGCAAGCCCTCGTCGCCCAAGAGTGACGTCGAGACACCGCGCCGAGCCGTGTCGCCCAGCGAATCCGAGTCGCTCAGCGACTCGGATTCGCCAGGCTCGGCACGACACACAGATCCGGACGGTGTGGCCGGTTGAGCCCCCGCCGCAGGGACGCGAACGCCGCGCCGCCGACGATCAGGGGCAGCCAGAACAGGATCACGCGGTAGGCGAGCACCGCGGCCGCGGTCGCCGCCGCGGGGGCGCCGTAGACGATGAGCGTGCCGATCAGCCCGCCGTCGATGCCGCCGACGCCGCCCGGGATCGGCAGCAGGCCGCCGAGCTGGCCGATCAGGTAGCCCATGAGCACGACGGTCAGCGGCACCGACGCGCCGAACGCGTGGAAGGCGGCCCACAGGACCGCGTTGTCCCACGCCCAGTAGCCGATCGCCCCGCCGATCACGAGCACGTTGCCCGAGCGCAGGATCGTGACCGCCTCGCGCGCGCCCTCGACGACGGCGCCCCGCGCCTGGCGCAGCCAGCGGTGCGGCTTCGGATCCTCCGGCTCCGGCGCCGGCCCGTGGCCGACCCGGGCAACGGCGATGACGGCGCCGATGACGAGCGCCGACAGCGCGGCGGGGAAGGCGGTGAGCCACAGCGAGCGATGCGGGCCGGCGAGGCCGAGGGCCATCACCGCGCCGAGGACCGCGACGGCGACGAAGTTCACCGAGCTCTTGATGAGGAAGAAGGCCACCGAGCGCCGCGCGATGCGCTCG
>JAXDHC010000487.1:0-9213 GCA_034664705.1 Solirubrobacteraceae bacterium | reverse complement strand
GGGGTCACCCAGTACCTCTCCCTTCATCCCCTGACGCCATGGGCCGAGCTGCTGCGCTTCGAGGAACGCACGACCGAGACCGAGGCAGACGAGCTGCGGCCGCCGCTCTGGGCGCTCCGGATCGAGCTGCGTCCCGACCGGACGCTCCGCCTCGGCTTCGCCAACGCCGGTGACGTCGGACTGGCGCCGGAGGACCTCGTCGGCGACGACTACGGCCCGTGCCAGGCACTCGCGGCCGGCCTTCGCGCAGATCACGACGGGCCCAGGGCGCTCATCGTGCCGAGCGCGGCCCTTCCGGGGACGGAGAACCTCGTGGTGCTCGAGCCCAGGGTCATGGTCCCGTACGAGCTTCGGCCCGTCGACGAGCAGGATCTGGCGGCCGCGCTCGCCGCCGTGGACGCCAGGGCCCCGTACGACCTCGTGGACCGCGTCCACCAGATCGGCGCGTCCACGCAGCACGCCGGCCTTGCGGCCTTCCGCAACGGCGACGACGTCGTGCCGGGCTCCGTGCGCCACGCCGCCTGACGGGCGATGCCGGCGACGCGGCGATAATCGACCGCATGCAGCGCTTCAACATCCACACCGGGCAGCTCGCCCGCGACGACGACGACCCCGAGGGCTATCACGCCGACTACGCCCGCCTCGGGCCGGCGATCGGCGCGGCGACGATGGCGGGCACGCTCTACGTGGTCCCCCCGGGCCAGGCGAACTGCCCGTATCACTACGAGAGCGACGAGGAGTGGCTCATCGTCCTGGAGGGGCGCGCGACGGTCCGCCATCCCGACGGCGAGGACGAGCTCGGGCCGGGCGACGTCGTCTGCTTCCCGGCGGGCCCGGCCGGCGCGCACAAGATCACGAACCGCGGCGAGGAGCCGATGCGCATGCTCATCGTCTCGACGCGGAACATGCCCGCGATCGCGGTCTATCCCGACAGCGACAAGATCGGCGTCTTCACCGAGGACCGCCGGGACAACGTCATGGTCCGCCGGGAGTCCGACGTGGACTACTGGGACCGCGAGACGTAGGGCGACCGCGGGGCGCGGCGGCCCCGGGGCGGCCGCGCGAGGCGCCCGCTAGGCCAGGCCGCAGGCGCGGCGCAGCCGGCGGACCGCGGCGCGCCGGCGCACCCGCAGGCGACTCGGGCGGCGGGCGTCGTTCGGGCGGTCGCGGCGCCACTCGGCGAGCGTCTGGCCGGGCGGGACGTCGGACTCGACGGTGTGGATGGAGCCCATGGGAGTCACGGTGCTCCCCGTATCGGACGGAACGGCCTCGGGCTGGATAGGCAGAAGCCGCATACTGCGAGGTGGGAAATGCCCGACGAGCGGTTCGCCGACCATCTGCAGCATCCGCGCGGGCGCGGCCACGCGCCGCCCGGCGCGCACGCCGGCGTCGCCGGCGGGGCGGCGTGCGGCGACCTCGTGCGCCTGGACCTCACCGTCGCGGGCGAGCGCGTCGTCGACGCCGGCTTCGAGGCGTCCGGCTGCGGGGCGACGATCGCGGCCGCGAGCGCCGCCGTCGAGCTCGTGCGCGGCGCGCCGGTGCTCGACGCGGCGCGGATCGGCAGCCCGCGCGTCGCCGCCGAGCTCGGCGGCCTGAGCGTCGGCAAGCTCCACGCCGCCGACCTCGTCGCGGACGCGCTTGCGCGCGCGCTCGGCGGCGCCGCCCGCGCCGCGGCCGCGCTCGCGCCGCGCGCCGACCGCACCCTCGTGGCGATGAGCGGCGGCGTCGACTCGGCCGTCGCCGCGCTGCGCGCCGAGGGCGAGGCCGTGGCGGTCACCCTCGAGCTGTGGCGCGACCCCGAGAACGACGGCGAGCGCTCGTGCTGCTCGGCCGACGCCGTGCGCGGCGCGCGCGCCCTCGCGCAGCGGATGGGGCTGGCGCACTTCACGCTGGATCTGCGCGACGAGTTCCGCGCCGGGGTCGTCGAGCCCTGGCTGGCCGACCACGCCGAGGGGCTCACGCCGAACCCGTGCGTCGGCTGCAACGGGCACGTGCGCCTCGACGCGATGCTCGCCTTCGCCAACCGCCTCGGCGCCGCCACGCTCAGCACCGGCCACTACGCGCGCCGCACCGCCGACGGCCTGCTCCGCCAGGGCGCCGACCCGGCGAAGGACCAGACCTACATGCTCGCCGCGCTGTCGCGCGCCACGCTGCAGCGCCTGCGCTTCCCGCTCGGCGACCTGCGCAAGCCGGAGGTCCGGGACATCGCGCGCGAGGCCGGGCTGCCGGTCGCCGAGAAGGCCGACTCGCAGGACCTCTGCTTCCTGGCCGGGACGGGCCGCGCGCGGTTCCTCGCGCGCCACGGGCGCCTCGGCGAGCGCCCGGGCGACATCGTCGACCGCGCCGGCCGGCGCGTGGGGCGCCACCGCGGCCACCACCACGTCACCGTGGGCCAGCGCCGCGGGCTGGGCATCGGCGGGGAGGACCAGCCGCTCTACGTGCTGCGCACCGACCCGCTCGCGAACACCGTGACCGTCGGCACCAAGCCCGAGCTGGCCACGGAGACGGTCCGCGTGCGCGGCGTGCGCCTGCACCGCGACGCCGCCGAGGTCGACGCCGTCAAGCTGCGCTACCGCTCCCCGGCGGTGCCGTGCACGCTGCGCGACGGCGAGATCGCGCTGCGGGAGCCGGCCGCCGGCGTGGCGCCCGGGCAGATCGCCTGCTTCCTGCGCGGTGACGTCGTCGTGGGATGCGCCACAATCGTCGGGTGACATCCGACGAGATCCGCGAGACCTTCCTCACGTACTTCGAGACGCGCGACCACCGGCGCCAGCCGTCGGCCTCGCTGGTCCCCGCCACGTTCGACCCCTCGGTCCTGCTGACGACCGCGGGCATGCACCCGCTCAAGCCGTACTTCCTCGGCCTCGAGAAGCCGCCGCACCACCGGCTCACGAGCTGCCAGAAGTGCTTCCGCACGACGGACATCGAGAACGTCGGCAACACGTCGCGGCACCTCACGTTCTTCGAGATGCTCGGCAACTTCTCGATCGGCGACTACTTCAAGGAGGGCGCCGTCGAGTTCGCGCTGCAGCTCTCGCTCGAGGGCTTCGGCTTCCGCATGGAGGACATCTGGATCACCGTCTTCGAGGGCGACGAGGAGCTCGGCCTCGGCCCCGACGAGGAGGCCATCGAGGCCTGGCGCAAGGTCGGCGTCCCCGACGAGCGGATCGTGCCCTGCCCGCGGTCGGAGAACTTCTGGCAGTCCGGCCCGACCGGCCCGTGCGGGCCGTGCTCGGAGCTGTACCTCGACCGCGGCCTCGAGTTCGGCTCGCCCGACGACCTGCCGGGCGGCGAGAACGAGCGCTTCCTGGAGTACTGGAACCTCGTGTTCATGCAGTACGACCAGAACCCGCTCAACCACCTGACGCCGCTGCCGGCCCAGAACATCGACACGGGCATGGGCCTGAACCGGATGGCCCTCATCCAGCAGAACGTGCCGACGATCTTCGAGACCGACCAGTTCGCCCCGCTCATGGAGGTGGGACGCGAGCTCGCGACCCGCAAGGACGACGACCGCGCGCTGCGCATCCTGGCCGACCACTCGCGGGCGATGACGTTCCTCATCGCCGACGGCGTCGTGCCGTCCAACGAGGACCGCGGCTACATCCTGCGCCGCGTCATGCGCCGGGCGATCCAGCAGGCCCATCGGATCGGCATCGAGGACCGCTTCCTGCCGAAGCTCGTCGACGTGGTCATCGGCCTGATGGGCGGCGCCTATCCCGAGCTGGTCGCGCGCCGCCAGACGATCCTCAAGTGGGTCCGCGCGGAGGAGGAGGGCTTCGGGCGTACGCTGGAGCAGGGCACCCGGCTGCTCGACGACCTCCTCGCCCGCGGCGAGGTGACCGGCGAGGACGCGTTCCGCCTGCACGACACCTACGGCTTCCCGATCGAGCTGACGCGCGAGATCGCCGACGAGCGCGGGATCCCGTTCGCCGGCGAGGACGCCTTCGGCCGCCTGATGGGCGAGCAGCGCGCGCGCTCGTCGGCCGGCGCGAAGGTCCGCGTCGGGGGTGGCGGCGACGTCGTGCGCGAGGTGGCGCCGGAGCCGAGCGCGTTCACCGGCTACGAGCACCTCGAGGAGCACACGACGGTCACCGGTCTGCTCGAGCGCGACGGGCGGACGTTCGTGAAGCTCGCGGAGTCGCCGTTCTACGCCGCGGGCGGCGGCCAGATCTCCGACGCCGGCGCGATCGAGTGCGAGGACGGCGACTGCCGCGTCCGCGTGGCCGAGGTGGTGCGCGCCGGCGACGACCAGGCCATCGTCGTCGAGGCGCAGGAGGGCGCCCTGAAGGTCGGCGAGCGCGTCGTCGCGCGGGTCGACCGCCAGGCGCGCCACGCGACGGCCGCCAACCACACCGCGACGCACCTGCTGCACGCGGCGCTGCGCGAGCGCCTCGGCGCCCACGTCCACCAGGCCGGGTCCTACGTCGGGCCCGACAAGCTGCGCTTCGACTTCAGCCACACCGAGCGCCTGTCGCCGGAGGACCGCCGCGCGATCGAGGACACCGTCAACGCGTGGATCGTGCGCAACGACCCCGTGCGCCCGATCACCACGACGCTCGAGGAGGCCAAGCGCCTCGGCGCGACCGCGCTGTTCGGCGAGAAGTACGGCGACATCGTGCGCATGGTCGAGATCGCCGACGGCACGTACTCGCGCGAGCTGTGCGGCGGCACCCACGTGCGCTCGACGGCGGAGATCGGGCTCTTCCGGATCCTGTCCGAGGGCTCCAGCGCGTCGAACGTGCGCCGCATCGAGGCGGTCACCGGGCCCGAGGCGGTGCGGCTGGTGCGCGAGCGCGACGCCCTGCTGGGCGAGGTCGAGGACGCGCTGCGCGTCCCCGGAGAACGCGTGGTCGAGGCGGTCGAGGCGCTGCGGGCCGAGGCGCGCGCGGCGGCCAAGGCCGCGGCGGCCCCGGCCGTCGACCCCTCCGTGCTCGCCGAGCGCGCGGGCGCCGTCGACGGGGCCCAGGTCCTCACCGAGGTCGTCGACGCGGCGAACGCCAAGGCGCTCATGGACATCGCCGACCGCGTGAAGGGCCAGCTCGGCGACGCCGCGGCCATCGTGCTGGGCAGCGTCGTCGACGGTCGCGTGCACCTCGTCGCGGCGGTGACGCCGGCGCTCGTGCAGCGCGGCGTCAAGGCCGGCGAGGTCGTCAAGGCGGCCGCGCAGGTCGCCGGCGGCGGGGGCGGCGGACGCGACACGATGGCCCAGGCCGGCGGGCGCGATCCCGACAAGCTGCCGGACGCGATCGCCGCCGCCCGTGCGGCGATCGAGGCCGCGCTCAGCTGATCGCGGCGCCCGTGAGCCCGCTTCCGTCCGGAGGGACTCGCTAGCCTCGTGCGCGTGCTGGCCCTGGACTACGGCAGCGCCCGATGCGGGTGCGCGCTGAGCGACCCCACGGGCACGCTCGCCACGCCGATCGACCCGATCGAGCGCCCGGCCACCCGAAAGGGGTTCGCGCGCCTGACGGAGCTTGTGCGCGACCGCGGCGTGGAGCGCGTGGTCGTCGGGCTCCCGCTCGGCCTGAGCGGCGACGACACGAGTCAGACGCGGGAGACGCGCGCGTTCGCCGACCGCCTCGCCGCGGCGGTGCGCGTGCCCGTCGAGATGTACGACGAGCGCTTCACGACGGCGATCGCCGCGCGGTCCTCGCGCAGCGAGCGCACGAGCGAGGACTCGCGGGCCGCCGCCGTGCTGCTCGACGACTGGCTCGCCCGTCACGGCGGCGAGGTGCTGGGCTGATGGCGCCGTTCGGCCGGCGCGACAGCGGACCGCGGACGGCGTCGGAGCGCGAGGCGGCGCGCCTGGAGCGCGAGCGCCGCCGCGCCGAGCGCGACGGCGGCGTGCCGCCGGCGCCCGAGGCCGCCGACCAGCGCGCCGATGGCCCCGGCGCGGCGCCCGAGCCGTTCGACGCGGCGCCGGACGTGGCGCAGACGCCCGGGCGCGAGCCCGAGCCCGAGCCCGACCCCGAGGCCGCCGAGCCCGAGGCCGAGGCCGCCGAGCCCGCGTCGTGGGCGCCCGAGCCCGACTGGGAGCCCGCGCCCGCGGCCCCCGAGCCCGAGCGCGGCGCGCCCGAGCACCGCGCCGAGGGCCGCGCGCCCGAGCCGCCCGCGCCCGATCCCGATCCGCCGGCCGTCGAGCCGGAGCGCCCGCGCGCCGAGCCCTCTGCGTGGGCCCACGATGGCGACCAGCACGACGACGGCGCCGAGGCGGCCGAGCCGCCCGTCCACGCACGCGCCGCGGACGGCGCGGACCCCCAGGCGACCCAGCCGTTCGACGTGATCGCCACGGCGTCGCGCCGGACGGTCAGCCTGCCGCGGCCGCAGACCGACCTCGACCACACCGAGGGCTACGACGCCCCCATCGGCACGGTGCGCGTGAGCCCGGCCGGCGGCTACCAGACCCAGCCGGGGGCGTCGGGGTATCCGCCGTACCGCAAGCTCGGGGTCAGCAAGCCGCGGCGCCGGTGGGCGCGGCGGCTCGTGGCGTTCCTCGCGCTCCTGCTCGTCGTGGGCGCGGCCGTCTTCGCCTACCTGCTGTTCCAGCCCGCGCACGGCCCGGGCCACGGCCAGGTCCGGGTCACCGTCCCGTCGGGCGCGAGCGCCCACCAGATCGGCGACGTGCTGGAGCAGCGCAAGGTCGTCGACTCCAGCTTCTTCTTCTCGCTGCGCGCCCGCCTGTCGGGCCAGCGCGCCAAGCTGCGCTCCGGGCGCTACACGCTGCGCGAGGGCATGCCGTATGCGGCCGCGCTGACCGCGCTGACCACGGCGCCGAAGGCGGCGCCGGTCGTCAACGTCACGATCCCCGAGGGCCCGTCGCGCCGTGAGGCGGCCGCCCGCGTCCGGGACGCCGGCGTGCGCGGCGACTACCTCGCGGCCACCCGGCGCTCGAGCGCGCTGCGCCCGCGCGACTACGGCGCGCCGCGCAGCACCCGCAGCCTCGAGGGCTTCCTGTATCCGGCGACCTACGAGCTGCGCCAGAGCCAGGCGACCGCCGCGCAGCTCGTCGCCCGCCAGGTCGCGGCCTTCAAGGACAACTTCGCGAAGGTCGACATGCGCGAGGCGCGGCGCAAGAACCTCAGCCGCTACGACGTGCTCATCATCGCCTCGATGATCGAGCGCGAGTCCGGCGTGGCGCGCGACCGGCGCCTGATCTCCGCGGTGATCTACAACCGCCTGCGCGAGGGCATGCCGCTCGGCATCGACGCGACGATCCGCTACGCGCTGAACAACTGGAGCCGGCCGCTGCGCGTGTCCGAGCTGCGGCGCGACACGGCCTTCAACACGCGCACGCGCAAGGGGCTGCCGCCGACGCCGATCGGCAACCCGGGCCTGCCGGCCATGCGCGCCGCCGCGAACCCGGCGAACGTCGACTACCTCTTCTACGTCGTGCGGCCGTGCGGCAACGGCGCGCACGCGTTCTCCTCGACCGACGCGGAGTTCCAGCGCGACGTGACCGCCTACAACCGCGCCCGGGAGCGGCGCGGGGGCAAGGACCCGTCGCGGTGCTGAGGTCGTGGCGCTGAGGCGCCTGGGCGTCCTCGGCTGGCCCGTCGACCACAGCCGCTCGCCCGCCATGCAGAACGCCGCGCTGGCGGCGACCGGCCTCGACGGCGAGTACGCCTACGAGCTCGTGCCGGTCACGCCCGAGGCGTTCGCCGAGACCGTCGGTGGGCTGGCGACCGCGGGGTTCGCCGGCGTGAACGTCACGATCCCGCACAAGGAGGCGGCGCTCGCGATCGCCACCGAGGCGTCCGGCGACGCCCGGGCGATCGGCGCGGCGAACACGCTCACGTTCGGCGACGACGGCGCCATCCGCGCCGACAACACCGACGCGCCGGGGACGCTCGACGCGCTCGGCGAGCCGCTGCCGCACAGCGCTCTCGTGCTCGGCGCGGGCGGCAGCGCGCGGGCGGTCGTCCACGCGCTGAGCGGCGCGGGCGCGGACGTCGCCGTGTGGAACCGCAGCCCGGAGCGCGCCCGCCTGCTCGCCGCCGACCTCGGCGTGCGCGCCGTGGACGCGCCGGAGCCGGCCGAGGTGCTCGTCAACTGCACGTCCGTGGGCCTCCACGACCCGTCCGCGACGTTCAAGGACCTGCCGGTGTCGACCGATGACCTGGGCACATACGCGTGCGTGGTCGACCTGGTGTACCGGGAAGGCGGCACCGGACTCCTGCTCGAGGCCGAGCGGCGGGGGTGCCGGGTCGTCGACGGTCTCGAGATCCTCGTCCGGCAGGGCGCGCGGAGCTTTCAGATCTGGACCCGGCGCAGCGCTCCCCTGGACGTGATGCGACGGGCCGCCCGCGGTGTCGATCCACTTCCCGAACTTCCCTCATCTCCGACCGGTCGCCGAGGCGGCCGCGGTGGCCCCTGAGCAACCCGCGGTCGACGACGCGCCCGCCGACGGGATCACGCGGCCGCGCCAGCGCCACGCCGGCCCGCGCTTCCTGACCGACGTCATCGTCGAGTTGGGCTACACCGACCGCGAGCGCGCCGACCACGCCGTCGACGCCGCCCGGGCGGCGGAGACCACGCCCGAGGAGATCCTGCTCGAGTCGAACGCCATCACGACCGATCAGCTCGCCCGCGCGATCGCCGAGCGCAACGGCCTCGACCACCTCGACCTCTCGCGCTTCCAGGTCGACATGGCCGCGGTGAACCTCCTGTCGAGCGCGGCGGCCAAGCGCTACGAGGCCGCGCCGGTCGCGTTCGCCGACGAGCGCGCGCTCGTCGTCGCCATGGCGGATCCGACGAACGTCCTGGCGATCGACGACATCGCGCTCATGACCGGCTACGAGGTGCGCCCCGCGGTCGCCTCGCGCGACGACGTCGCGGGCCTCATCGCCCGGCTGAGCCGTCTCGACGAGGTCGTCCAGTCGACGATCTTCGACGACGAGCAGGAGAACGGCCCCAGCGAGGTCGTCGATCTCCGCGAGACCGCCGACGACGCGCCGGTCATCAAGCTCGTCAACGGCATCGTCGCCCAGGCCGTCGAGCAGGGCGCCTCCGACGTGCACCTCTCGCCCGCGGGCACCGATCTGCGCGTGCGCTTCCGCATCGACGGCGTGCTCCAGGACTCGGCCACGGTGCCGCGGCGGATGGTGAGCGGCGTCATCAGCCGCGTGAAGATCATGAGCGACCTCGACATCGCCGAGCGCCGCGTGCCGCAGGATGGGCGCGTGGGCCTGACGATCGACGGCCACCACGTCGACC
>JAXDHC010000486.1:0-11608 GCA_034664705.1 Solirubrobacteraceae bacterium | reverse complement strand
GACGCGGGGGCTCTGCACCACGCGCTGCAGCGGCTGCTGGGCGATCCCGCCGCTCGCGCGCGCCTCGCCGCCGGTGCCCGCCGCGCCGCCGCGGAGCGCTACGGCTGGGACGCGATCGCGCGCCGGCACCTCGAGCTGTATGACACGCTCGTCGCATGAACGAGTGGCTCGAGACCAACCGGGCGATGTGGGACGAGCGCGTGCCCCTCCACGTCGAGGGCGAGTTCTACGACGTCGCCGGCTTCCTCGCCGGCAAGACGGCCCTCCGCGACTTCGAGCTCGAGGAGATGGGGTCGGTCGACGGGCTGACGCTCGTGCACCCGCAGTGCCATTTCGGCCTCGACACGCTCTCGTGGGCACGGCGCGGGGCCCGCGTCACCGGGCTGGACTTCTCCGGCCCGGCCGTCGAGGCCGCGCGCGCGATCGCCGCGCGCGCCGGCCTGGAGGCCGACTTCGTGCAGGCGAACGTCTACGACGCGGCGGAGGCGCTGGGCGGCCGGCGGTTCGACGTCGTCTACACCGGCCTCGGCGCGCTCATCTGGCTGCCCGACGTCCGCCGCTGGGCCGACGTGATGACGGCGCTGCTGAACCCGGGCGGGCGCTTCTACCTATCCGAGTTCCACCCGATGGCGGACGTCTTCGGCGACGACGACCTCAGCATCGCGCACCCGTACTTCGGCGGCGAGCCCATCGAATGGGACGAGCCCGGGACCTACGCCGACCTGTCGGCCGCCACCGAGCACAACCGCAGCATCGAGTGGCACCACGGCATGGGCGAGGTCGTCTCGGCGCTCATCGACGCCGGGCTGCGCGTCGAGCTGCTCCACGAGCACGACCACACGCTGTTCCCGCGCTGGCCGTTCCTCCAGCGGACCGGGGCGATCTGGCGCCTGCCGGACAGCATCCCGTCGCTCCCGCTCATGTACTCGCTGCGGGCGACGCTGCCCGCATGAGGCGCCTCGCCTTCTGGGCGAGCGCGCTCGCGCTCGTCTACGCCCAGGTCGGCTATCCGCTGCTGCTCGCCGCGCTCGCCCGCGTGCGGCGGCGCGGGGCCGCCGGCCGCGCCGCGGCGCGCCCGGCCGGGCCGGACGCCGCCCTGCCGTCCGTGACGCTGATCGTCGCCGCGCACCGCGAGGGCGAGGTGATCGCCGACAAGGTGCGCAACGCGCTCGGTCTCGACTGGCCCCGCGATCGCCTCGAGGTCATCGTCGCCTGCGACGGCTCGCCCGACGACACGCCCGCCCGCGCGCGGGCCGCCGGCGCCGACGTCGTGCTGGACCTGCCGTGGGGCGGCAAGGTGCGCGCCCAGGACGCCGCGGTCGCGCGCGCCCGCGGCGACCTGCTCGCCTTCTCCGACGCCAACGCCCTGTGGGAGCCCGGTGCGCTGCGCGCCCTGGCCGCGCGCTTCGCCGACCCCGGCGTCGGCTACGTGTGCGGGCAGGTGCGCTTCGTCGACGCGGGCGGCACGAACCAGGAGGGCCTGTACTGGCGCTACGAGATGGCGGTGCGCGCGATGGAATCCGAGCTCGCGTCCGTCACCGCCGGCAACGGCGCGATCTACGCCGTGCGCCCGGAGGCGTACGTGCGCGTCGACCCGGTCATGGGCCACGACCTGTCGCTGCCGTTCACGCTCGTCAAGCGCGGCTGGCGCGCGGTCTACGAGCCCGAGGCCCAGGCGAGCGAGAAGATGGTGCCGACGATCGAGGGCGAGTTCGCCCGCAAGCGGCGCATGATGAGCCACGCCTGGCCGATCGTCCTGCGCGGCGGCCTGCTGTCGCCCCGCGGCTATCCGCCGCTCTACGCGCTCATGATCGCCTCGCACCGGGTGCTGCGCTACGGCGGGCCGCTGCTGCACGTCCTCGCGCTCGCGGCCGCCCTGGCGCTGGCCCCGCGCGGCCGGCTCTACCGCGCCGCGCTGGCCGCGCAGGCGGCGCTGCTCGCGGCCGCCGCCGCGGGCGGGCCGGTGCGCGCGCGGCCGCTCCTGGTCGCCCGCTACTACGTCCTCACGACGGCCTCGATCGCCGCCGGCCTGTGGGATCACCTGCGCCACGGCACGCCCGCGGGCTGGGCGCCGCCGGAGGGGACGCGGTGACGCGCCGGCGCCGCGACGACACCGCCGGCGACCGCGCCCGGCGCCTGTTCGACATCGCCGTGGCCGGCACGGCGCTGGGCGTGCTCTCGCCGTTCATGGCCGGCGCGCTGGCCGCCATCCGGATCGAGTCGCCGGGCAGCCCGATCTACCGCCAGCGCCGCGTCGGCAAGGACGGCGCGCCGTTCGACGTCCTCAAGCTCCGCACGATGGTCACCGGGGCCGAGCACATCGGCCGCGGCCTCGCCGTCTCCGAGGGCGACACGCGGATCACCCGCGTGGGGCGCTTCCTGCGGCGCACGTCGCTCGACGAGGTGCCCAACCTCGTCAACGTGCTGCGCGGCGAGATGGCCATCATCGGCCCGCGGCCGACGGTGCCCGTGCAGGTCGACCGCTACACCGAGCGCCAGCGCGGGCGCCTGGCGATCAAGCCGGGCATCACGGGATGGGCGCAGGTCAACGGCCGCACCGAGCTGCCGTGGGCCGAGCGGATCGAGCTCGACCTGTGGTACATCGAGCACCGCTCGCTGCGCCTGGACGCCGAGATCCTCTGGCGCACCGCGCGCATGGTGCTCGGCGGCCATGGCCTGTACCGCGGGGAGGCGCCCGCCTGGCGCGACCCCCCGCCGCCGGCCTGACGGCGCCGGGCGCGTCACCGGCGCCGCGTGGCGGCGCCGGCTCGGCTCAGCGGCCTACGGGATGAACTCGGGGCCCTTGTCCGTGAACTGCTTGCGGAACTCGCGCATGACGTCCAGCGACTGCGTCCTGAGCTTGTCGCAGGTCAGCGACTTCGTCCACGCGACCGCGGCGTACTGCGCGCTCATGCTCGTGTTGTTCTGGAACAGCAGGACGTGGTAGGCGGCGGAGCCGTTGAGCTCCTCCTCGGCCAGGGAGCGCAGCTTCGCGATGTCGCCCTGCGGGCTGCCGGGCTTGTACTGGAACAGGATGCGCCCGTGCTCGAGGCTGTGGACCCAGTTCCCGGCGGCGGGCTCGTTGCCCACCGCGTAGATGCCGTCCTGCGCCGGAACGGGGTTGTGGCTGCCGGACGTCGGCGGGTTGGTCTTGTAGGTGACCTTGCCGCTCGTGTGGTCGCGGCCCTCGGAGCGATACGAGTTGAACCGGCACCCGGCGGCGCGAGCGTCGGCGGAGAGGTTCGCCGTGCTGCCGCCGCTGTCGTTGCCGCCGGCCAGCGCGATCACGGCGATGACCGCGATGACGGCGATGACCAGCACCGCGCCGCCGCCGATCTGCAGTCGCCGCTTGCGCGCGGACGCGCGCGTGGCGGCCTCTTCGGCCGCGAGGCGCTCGCGGCGCCGCCGCTCCTTCTCTTCCTGACGTGAGGACATGCTGCGCGAAAGCGTAGGCGACGGCCGCGACGGGACGCGCCGCCCCCTCGGCCGATCGGGGGGGACACGGCCCTGGCTGACCGGCCAGTCGATCGCTGCGATACGGTTCGCCGCCCCGTCACGTCGCGCTCTGGAGGAACCTGCATGGCGAAGCAGCCCCGACCCCTCGCCGGCCGGGTCGTCGCGATCACCGGCGCTGCGCGCGGCATCGGCCGGGCGACGGCGACCGCGCTCGCGCGGGAGGGCATGACGGTCGCCATCGGCGACATCGACGCGGACCTGGCGCGAACGACGGCGGAGGAGATCGGGTGCGGCGCGAGCGCCTTCGCGGTCGACGTCACCGACCGCGAGTCCTTCGAGCGGTTCGTCGACGAGGTCGAGGCCCGCATCGGGCCGGTCGACGTGCTCGTCAACAACGCGGGCATCATGGCGCTCGGCTCGTTCCTGGCGGAGGACGACGCCACCGCCCGGCGCATGGTGGACATCAACGTCCACGGCGTCGTGATCGGCATGAAGGTCGTGCTGCCCCGGCTCGTCCGCCGGGGGAGCGGCCACGTCGTGAACATCGCCTCGGCGGCCGGCAAGGTCGGGTTCGCGGGCGGCGCCTCCTACAGCGGCACGAAGCACTTCGTCGTCGGCGTGAGCGAGGGCGTGCGCGTCGAGCTGCGGGGCACCGGCGTCGACCTGTCCGTCGTCATGCCCGGCATCGCCGACACGGAGCTCGGGTCCGGCGTCGCCTCGTCGCGCGGCGTGCGCAAGGTCACCCCCGAGGAGATCGCCGCGGCGATCGCCGAGGTGCTGCGCCGGCCCCGCTTCGACGTCTACGTGCCGCGGGCGATCGGGCCGCTCAACCGCGTCGGCGCCGTCCTCCCGCGCGGCGCGCGGGAGGCCATGAGCCGCCTGCTCGGGATCGACCGGGTCCTCATGGACGTCGACGCCGACGCCCGGCGCCGCTACGAGCAGCGCGCCGCGCGCTCGGGTGCGGGGGACGCGGCCCCGGAGCTCACCGACACCCGCCGCGGCCGCTGACGGGCGCGCTCACGGGGAGAGGCACGACAGCGAGCCGCCGCCGGCGGCCGCCGCGCCCGTCGGGCCCGCGTTGACGTACTGCCAGCGGTACTCCGGGGAGCCGGCGACCCAGTAGACGATCTCGTAGACGCCGACCGTGTGGATGCCCTGCCCGGCCGGCACCGAGATCGGGCCCCACGTCCACGGGACCGGCGCGGTGGCCCCCGCCGGATGGAACTGGGCGATGCCGGTCGGCGTGGCCGTCCACGCGTCCCACCGCCCGGCGCCGGGCCCCCGCGCGCCGAGCCAGTGCCAGCCGCCCGCCTCCGTGTACCAGGCGATCCAGGCGCGCGTGGAGATCGGCGTGGTCGTCGCGGTGGTGAAGTCCGGGTGGACGAGGAAGGCCTGGCCCGAGCCCGAGGCGGAGCACTGGAGGTGGCCGTCGGTCCAGAAGCCCTTCGCGGCCGGGGTGCTGCGGCCCGTCGAGACCGTGAAGTCCAGCCGCGTCGTGCGCCCGCGCTCGCGCACCGTCGCGGCGGCGGGGACCGTCGAGCTGCGCGCCAGCCGGCGGGCGATCGCCGGCGACACCCGCAGCGCGGGCGTGCCGCGCCGCGCGGCGCAGCGGTAGCGCCCGCTCGCGATCGTCCGCGCGGTCGGGAGGCGCGCGGTCACGCGGATGGTCCCCGACTGCCGGCAGGCCAGTGGCAGCGTGAACGTGCGCGTGCGCCGGTTCAGGCGCACCGCGCGGCCGCTCACGAGCGCGGGCCCGGGCACGCCGCCGGGGATCGTCGCGGGGGCGCCGGCCGGGACGGACGCGGGGACGGTGCCGGGCGCGGCGGGCAGGTCGCCGCCGTTGCCGGGCGGCGGGCCGGGCGGAGGCGGTGCGCTCTGGGCATGCGCGGCGGGCGCCGCCGCCAGCAGGACGGCGACGGCCCCCAGCACGGGCACGGCGCGCACGCGCGCGCGGCGCGCGCGCGTTTTGGTCGGAATCACGGCAGACTCACTTCCTCATTCACCGAAATGGGCGATTCACGCAGAGCCGCCCGGCACGTCGACCGGACGACCGCTGTGACGGGTTGTACGCGGCGGACCGCCGATGGACGAGGCAAACCCCCACCCAGCGTGGGGCAGAGATCTCCCCGGGGCGGTCAGAAAGGCGGCTGGGTCGACGGCCGGCGGCGCGGTACCGTCGACGACGAGCACTTCTCTGCCACCGGCAGCGAAGGTGTGAGTGCGACGACGCGGGGGTGCGTCGAGCCGCTCCCGAGCTCGCGTTTTTTCAGGCAGTCGGACAACACAGTACGGACGGGGGTCTTTTTCGTGAGCAGCATTCTCGCTGCGCACGCCGGTTGCGCGCGGATGCGCGCCGTCGGCGCATGCCGTCAACCATCGCGTCGCCAACGGCGCCCGTCGTCATTTGCCCAGAAGGGGAACCCCGCATGAGACGTCGTCCACTGTCGCGCCTGCTGCTCGCGGTCGCGCTCATCATCGCCGTGGGCGCCCCCGTGGCGTTCGCGGCCGTCAGCCCGCAGCCCGGCCAGCGCATCGGCATGCGCGTCCTGCTGCTCTCGGCGGACGGCAAGGAGGCGACCTTCGCCGCGTGGAAGGCCGCGCTGCAGCGCGAGGGCGTGCCCTACGACGCCAAGATCGCGGACAACGAGGCGCCGTTCACCGACGCCACGTTCGCCGACTACGGCGCGAACACCGCGAAGTACCAGGCCGTCATCCTCGCGACCGGCGACCTCGTCCACGCCGTCACCAACCCGGACAACACGGTGACGTTCCCGTCCGCGCTCGCCGACGGCGAGTGGACGGCGCTGGCCAAGTTCGAGCAGACCTTCGGGATCCGCCAGATCAGCGACAGCACCACGCCGTCGCCCGCGCACGGTCTGAACTTCGCCACGAACACCGGGCCCCAGGACGGCAACGCCGGCCAGCTCACGGCCGCCGGCCTGGAGGCCTTCCCGTCGCTCAAGGGCCCGGTGCCGATCGACAACAGCTCGCCGACCGGCGTGGACTCCTTCGGCTACCAGGCGACGCCGGCGGCGCTCACCGCGCCCGCCGCGTTCACCACGCTGCTGTCGGGCCCGAACGGCTCGTCGTACCTCGGCATCTACACGCACCCGGACGGGCGCGAGGAGATGGTGATGACGGTCGACGGCAACCAGTTCCAGGTCCACAACAACCTGCTGCGCCACGGGATGCTCAGCTGGGTGACCCGCGGCACCTACCTCGGCTACCAGCGCAACTACTTCGAGACGCACATCGACGACGTCTTCCTGCCCGACGACCGGTGGGACACGACGCTCGAGAAGACCGCGGTGGACGGGCCGACGACGGCCTCCGACGAGGTGCAGTGCGGCGTCACCGGCGGGCCGGTGTGCCGGCCGATCCGGATGACGGCCGCCGACGTCACGCGCCTGGTCGGCTGGCAGAACGCCAACGGGCTCAAGCTCGACATGGTCTACAACGGCGGCGGCAGCGACCAGGCCAAGGCCGACAGTGGAACGAACACCGATCCGCTGACCACGGCATTTCTCGCCAACAGGTCGCAGTTCTGGTGGATCAACCACACGTTCACCCACCCGAACCTCGATGCGGTGTCACTCGGCACGCTGACGGACGAGATCTCGCGCAACATCCAGTGGGGCGCCGCGAACGCGCTGCCGATGGATCCGACCGAGCTCGTCACGGGTGAGCACTCGGGACTGCACAACCCGTCGATGCCCTCGGCGCTGTCGAGCACGGGGATCCGCTGGATCGCCGCCGACAACTCGCGCGAGCCCACGCCGTACGCGATCGGCCCCGCGACGACCGTGCCGCGGTACCCGTCGAACGTCTACTACAACGTCGCCACCCGCGCCGAGCAGCTCGACGAGTACAACTACGTCTACCTCCCGCCGTCGCTCGGCGGCAAGTGCGTGGCCAGCAGCACGAACACGTGCCGCACCGCGCCGGCGACGTGGACGGAGTACGTCAACTCCGAGGCGGACATCATGTTCCGCCACCTGATGGGCAACGATGCGCGGCCGCACTTCGCGCATCAGAGCAACCTCGTCTCCGAGGTGGCCGGCGAGCCGGGCGTCCTGTACGACGTCGTCGACGCGATGCTGACCCGCTACCGGACGTACTTCAAGCCGGAGCTCGTCCAGCTCAAGCAGAAGGCGATCGGCGAGCAGATCCAGCGCCAGGCGAAGTGGCAGCAGGACCTCGACGCCGGCCGCGTGACGGCCTACCTCCAGGACGGCCAGGTCCACGTGACCACGACGGCCACGATGGAGGTGCCGATCACCGGGACGCCCGAGGGGGCCCTGTACGGCGGCGAGCGCTCCGGCTGGTTCACGATCGCCGGCAGCACGCCGACGACGCAGCCGGCTCCGGGCGCCCAGCCCGCCCAGCCGACCCAGCCCGCGCCGCCGTCGCAGTCGAGCCGGCCGGCGCAGCCGGGCACAGGCAGCGGTTCCACCCGTCCGGGGGCCGGCGGCGGCGCGGTCCGCGGCACGACGGTCTCGGCGCTGAAGCTGGACCGCCTGCGGATGACCAAGAGCCGCTTCGCGGTCTCGCGCAGCGCGCGGCAGGCCAAGGCCGCCAAGCGCCGCGGTCGCGCCCCGGACGGCACCACGATCACGTGGATGCTCAACGACCGCGCGACGGTGCGCCTGAGCGTGCAGAAGGTCGTCGCCGGGCGGCGCGTGAACGGTCGCTGCGTCGCGGTCACGCTCGCGTCGAAGCGGCGCGGGAGCGCCTGCACCCGCACGGTCGCCGTCGGCACGCTGAAGCGCGCCGCGATCAAGGGTGAGAACACCGTCCGGTTCAGCGGGCGCGTCGGCAAGCGCACGCTGCGCCCCGGCCGCTACCGCATCACGGTGCGCGCGACCGGCAGCGGCAACCGCACCACGCCGGCCAAGACCCTCGCCTTCACCGTCGTGAAGGGCTAGGCGAACCCCCAGGACCCCGAAGGTCCCATCGCGCGATCCCTCGCCGCCCCGGCTGTCACGCCGGGGCGGCGGGGGCGCGGTGGGTCGAGCAACTGACCACGGACGGAACATCATGTGTGGAGTCATCGGATACGTCGGCCGCCGGCGCGCGCAGGAGCGGCTGCTGAAGGGCCTCGAGCGCCTGGAGTACCGCGGGTACGACTCGGCGGGCATCTGCCTGCTGGACGCCGACGGGCTGCGGACGGTCAAGGCCGTCGGCAAGCTCGCGAACCTGCGGCGCCGGCTCGACGGCGCGGACCCGGCCGCGACGGCCGGCATCGGCCACACGCGCTGGGCGACGCACGGCCGCGTGAGCGAGCAGAACGCCCACCCGCTGACGGCGGGTGGCGACGACGTCGCGATCGTCCTCAACGGCATCATCGAGAACTTCGCCGCGCTCAAGCGCGAGCTCGTCGCCGACGGGGCGCGCTTCTCCTCGGAGACCGACGCCGAGGTCGTGGCGCACCTCGTCGAGCGCGCCTACCGCGGCGACCTGGCCGAGGCGGTCCGCGCCACCTACGCGCGCCTCGACGGCCACTTCGCGTTCGTGGCGGTGCACCGCGAGCAGCCCGGCGTGCTCGTCGGGACGCGCCGGCAGTGCCCGCTCCTCGTCGGCGTCGGGGAGGGGGAGGCGTTCGTCGCCTCGTCCATCACCGCCTTCGGCGGCGAGACGCGCCGCACGGTCGTGCTCGACGACGCCGAGATCGTGACCGTCACGGCCGATCGCGTCCGCGTCACCGGCCTCGACGGCCTGGAGCTCGACCGGCCCGAGGTCGAGGTCGACTGGGACGACGAGGTCGCCGAGAAGGGCGGCCACGAGACCTTCATGCTCAAGGAGATCCACGAGCAGCCGCAGGCCGTCGGCGAGACGATCGCCCGCGAGCTGGAGCGCGCGCCCCTGGACGCCACGCACCTCGGCGCCATCGACCTGCGCGAGGTGCGCCGCCTCGTCGTCGTGTCGTGCGGCACGGCGTACCACGCCGGGCTGGTCGGGCGCTACGCCGTCGAGGAGTGGGCCGGCGTGCCGTGCGAGCTCGACGTCGCGAGCGAGTGGCGCCACCGCAACCCGCTCATCGAGGACGGCACGCTCGTGATCGGCATCTCGCAGTCCGGCGAGACCGCCGACACGCTGGCCGGCCTGCGGCTCGCCCGCCTGCGCGGCGCCAAGACGCTGGCGATCACGAACTCGCCGGGGTCGCAGATCACGCGCGAGGCCGACGCGGTGCTGTACACGCACGCCGGCCTCGAGATGGGCGTCGCGGCGACGAAGACCTTCACGGCCCAGGTCGTGCTCATGAACCTCCTCGCGCTGCGCCTGGCGAAGGTGCGCGGCCGGCTTCTCGACGAGCAGATCGCGGCGATCCTCGCCGAGCTGCGGGCGCTGCCCCACAAGATCGCGGCCTGCCTCGTGGACACCAGCGTCGTCGACGAGGTCGCCGACCTCTACCACGACCGCCCGTTCTTCCTCTACCTCGGCCGTCACGCCGGGCTCCCCGTCTGCCTCGAGGGCGCCCTCAAGCTGAAGGAGATCAGCTACATCCCGACCGAGGCGTATGCGGCGGGCGAGATGAAGCACGGCCCGATCGCTCTGCTCGACGACGAGACGCCGGTCGTCTGCGTCGCCACGGAGTCGCACGTCTCCGACAAGCTGCTCTCGAACCTCCAGGAGGTCCGCGCCCGCGGCGCCGAGGTCATCGCCGTCGCGACCGCCGGCGACGAGGCCGTGGAGGACGTCGCCGACCACCTGTTCGAGGTGCCGCGCACGCACCCGCTGCTCCAGCCGGTCGTCGCGGTCATCCCGCTCCAGCTCCTCGCATACCGCATCGCGTGCCTCCGAGGACTCGATGTCGACCAACCCCGCAACCTCGCAAAGACGGTGACCGTCGAATGACCTCCCGCGCCCACGACAGGAAGACCGCGCCGACCCCGGCGCCCGACACGGCCCGTGCGTCCTTCGACCCGGCGGTGCCGACGCCGCCGCGGCGTCGCTTCGGCCGGCGCGAGGCGCGGCCCGACGACGCCGGCGCGGGCGGCGAGTCGCTGCAGGCGGTGCTCGCCGAGGTCGTGCTGCTGCGCGAGGAGAACGCGCGCCTCAAGGCCGCCCAGCACCAGCCGGCGAGCCTCGGCCGGATCCTCGGTCAGGCGCGGTCGCTGCCGGCCGCCCACCACGACGCCGAGGAGCTCGCCGACGACGCGGCCAACATGCTCATCGAGGGCATGGTGCTGCGCGAGTCGCTGCTCGAGGTCTGCCACGAGCTCGAGCGGGCCATGGTCGGCGTGAAGACGCGGCTCGAGGCGCTCTCGACCGAGCCCAAGGCGGCCGCCGAGCCGGCGGCCACGCGGCCGGGAGCCGCCAACGGCGGCGCGGCCAACGGGGCGGGCAGCGCCCACGCCGCCAACGGCCGCGCGCGCAAGGGCGGGTCGGGCGCCAACGGCCGGGCGCGCAAGGCCTCGGCCAACGGGTCCGGCGCGCGCAACGGGACGCGCCGCACCCACGAGGGAGGGACCGATGGCTCCGGCGACGCTTGAGGCGGCGCGCCCGCGGACGCGCGCGTCCCGCCCGGCCGCGTCGCCGGCGCCGCCGCGCCCGAGACCGCCGCGCGCGCTCACGCGCCCGCGGGTCCTGCTGACGACGGAGGGCACCTACCCCTACGTCGTCGGCGGGGTCAGCTCGTGGTGCGACCTGCTCGTGAACAGCCTCACCGAGTTCGACTGGCAGGTCCTGCCGATCACCGCCGCCCACGGGCGGGCGCCGATCTTCACGATGCCCGCGCACGCGCGCGAGATCGCCCGGATCGAGCTGTGGTCGGAAGGGCTGCCGCGCGGGCGCCGCGTGCCCCGGCACGAGCGTCGCGCGGCCGACGAGCTGCCGGCCCGGCTCGTGCGCGACCTCATCGGCTGGGAGGGCGGCACCGCCACGCTCGTCGAGGCGCTCACGTGGTGCCGCCGGCACCCGGCGGGCGTCCGCCGGGCGTTCCGCAGCCGCGCCGGATGGTCGTCGTTCACGGCGGCCCTGCGCGAGGTGCTGGACGAGCGCATCCCCGAGGCCGGCGCCCCGCCCGCGGTCGACCTCGTCGAGGCGGCGCTGCTCTACCAGTCGCTGTACTGGGTCGCGCGCACGGCGGCGGTCCCGACGCCGGCGACCGACGTCCTGCACGTGACCGCCGCCGGCTGGGCGGCGATCCCGG
>JAXDHC010000485.1:0-15899 GCA_034664705.1 Solirubrobacteraceae bacterium | reverse complement strand
CCCGACGCGAACATCATCTTCGGCGCGATGGTCGACGAGAAGCTCGACGAGCAGTGCTGGGTGACCGTCGTGGCGACCGGCTACGGGGACGGCCCGCGCCGCCCGCAGCGCCGGGCGCTGGAGGAGCCGGCCGGCGAGCCGCGCATCGAGCGCCGCCCGCGGGCCGACAGCGACCGCTCCGACCGCGGCGGCCGACGGCTCAGCGTCCACGAGCTCGAGGTCCCCGAGTTCATGCCGCGGGGCTGACGAGGGCGACCGGCGGCCGCAGGGGTCAGCCCGCGGGGCTGACCCCTGCGGCGATCTTGACGGTGGTCTCGAGCGCGAGGCCGCCGTCCGCATGTCGGGGCTCGAGCAACGCGTCGAGCGCGGCGCGGACCTGCGCGCGCTCGCCGTCCGAGAGGGCGTGGAGCTGCGCGGCCGTGCGGACGCTGCCGGCCCGCACGCCGTCCCAGAGCTCGCCGGCGTCGCGCACGGCGACCGTGAAGGCGATCTCCTCGACGGTCACGTCGCGCAGGCCGGCGCCCTCGAGCAGCGCCCGCAGCTCGCCGTCGTCGGCGAAGCGGAACGCCGGTGGCCCGGGCGGCACCGCCGCGTCGGGGCGCACGCCCGCGGCGCGCATCGCCTCGTCGATGAGGCCGAGGAACGCGACGCGGTCCGGCGCGCCCCACATCGCGACGGCGAGCCGTCCGCCGGGCGCCACGACGCGGCGCAGCTCGGCCGCGGCGTCGTCCGGGCGCGGCAGGTGGTTGACCACGAAGGCGGCGAGCGCCGCGTCGAACGCGCCGTCGGCGAAGGGCAGCGCCTCCGCGTCGGCGCCGTGGAACTCCAGGGTGGGGTGGTTGCGCCGCGCCGCCGCGAGCATGCCCGCGGCGAGATCGATCCCGGTCGGGCGCGCGCCGCGCGCGGCGGCCGCCGCGCAGAGGTGGCCCGGCCCGCAGCCGACGTCGAGCACGCGCGTGGCCGGCCCGACGGCGGCGGCGTCCAGCAGCGCATCGGCGACCCGCGCCGTGATGCGACCGGTCAGGCGCTCGTAGCCGCCGGCGTTCGCCGTCCAGCCGGCGGCCTCGAAGTCCTTGAACGCCTGGGTGTCGTCGTCGCCGTGCACCGCCGCGCGCGGCAGTCTACGCGCGGCCCGGCCCGCCGGCGGCTGCCGCCGGCGGGGTCGTCCGCCATGATGCCCGCGTGAGCGCGACTCCCACCGGCATGGTCGCCGCCGGGCATCCCATCACGGCGCATGCGGGCGCGCGCGTGCTCCGCGAGGGCGGCAACGCCGTGGACGCGGCGGTCGGCGCGGTGCTCGCGTCGTGGATCGCCGAGCCGCTGCTGACCGGCCCCGGCGCTGGCGGCTACCTCCTGGTCGCGGGCGCCGGGGAGGAGCCCACGCTGCTGGACTTCTTCGTCGAGGCGCCGGGCCGCGGCGCGGACCCGGCGCGCCGCGCCGACCTGCTGCCCGCCGAGGTCTCCTTCGGCGACGCGGTGCAGGTGTTCAACGTCGGGCCGGCGTCGTGCGGCACGTACGGATCGCCGGCCGGCCTCGCGGAGGCGCTGCGCCGCTGGGGCAGCGTCCCCGCCGCCGAGCTCGCCGCGCCGGCCGCCGCGCTGGCGCGCGAGGGCGTCGTGCTCAGCGAGGCGCAGGCCTACATCTTCGAGATCCTCGAGCCGATCCTCGTCTCGACGCCCGAGGTCGCCGCCGTGTTCGCGCCCGACGGCCGCGCGCTGCGCGAGGGCGAGGTCTTCAGCGATCCCGTGCTGGGCGACACGATCCTGCGCTTCGGTGCCGAGGGGGCCGAGCCGTTCTATCGCGGCGACATCGCCGCGGCGATCGTCGACTGGCTCGCCGCCCGCGGCGGGATGCTCACGCGCGCGGACCTCGAGGCCTACGCCCCGATCCCACGCGAGCCGGTGCGCGCCGCCTACCGCGGACGGACCGTGCTCACGAACCCGCCGCCGTCCGCCGGCGGCACGCTGCTCGCACTCGCCATGGCCCGGCTCGACGCGAGCGCCTCCACGCCGCCGGCCGTCACGGAGATCGTCGACGTCATGGAGCAGGTCCAGGCCCAGCGCACGCCGGACTTCCTGGAGGGCCTCCCCGAGCCGGGCTTCGCCGACCGGTTCCTGGCGTCGCGGCTGGGCTCCACGACCCACATCTCGGTCGTCGACGCCGACGGGCGCGCGTGCAGCGTCACGTGCACGAACGGCGAGGGCTCCGGCGTGGTGGTCCCCGGCACCGGCGTGCACGTCAACAACATCATGGGCGAGCAGGACCTGAACCCGCTGGGCTTCTTCCGGTATCCGCCCGGGCGCCGCATGCCGTCGATGATGGCGCCGACCGCGGTCCTGGACGCCGACGGCGAGGTCGAGCTCGTCCTGGGCAGCGCGGGCTCCAACCGCATCCGCTCGGCGATCCTGCAGGTCATCGTCGGCGCCGTCGACCACGGTCTGGCCGCGCGCGAGGCGGTCCTCGCGCCGCGGGTGCACTTCGAGGACGGCCTCGTCTACGCCGAGCCGGGCGCGGGGCGCGGCGAGCTGCGGGCGGCCGGGCGCGACATCGTCGCCTTCCGCGCGCCGAACCTGTTCTTCGGCGGCGTGCAGGCGGTCGAGCGCGACCCCGCCACGGGCGTCCTCTCCGGCGCGGGCGACATCCGCCGCGGCGGCGTGGCGGTGGCCGCATGACCCGCCGGGCGCGACGCCTCGCGGGGGTGGCGTGCGCGTCCGCGGTCGCGGCGGCGCTCGCCGGCTGCGGCGGCGAGGCGCACGACCTGTTCGTCGTGCAGCGCGACGGCAGCGTGCCCGGCGCGTCGCTGGCGTTGCGCGTCACCGACGACGGGCGCGCGTCGTGCAATCGCAGGCCCCTCGTGGACATCACGAGCGCGCAGCTGATCGACGCCCGCGAGCTGCAGCGCGACCTCGCGCCGATCGCCGCTCGCCGGCTGTCGCTGGCCCCGGGGCGGGGTAGCGTGCTGCGCTATCGCGTCACCCTGGAGGACGGGGCCGTGCGCTTCGCCGACACGTCGCGCGGCCAGACGCCGCCGCTGTTCCGCGTGGCCAAGCTCACGCGCGACATCGCGCGCGGCCCCTGCGGGCTCGCCCGCTGAGCCGGGCGCCTCGAGCGCTCGTCATCCCCCCTCGTTAAGACGCCGCGCCGCTTTCCGGTCCGCGCCGCTTCCGGCACACTGTGGCCTTCATGACGACCGCTCAGAGTTCCTTGACCGAACTGACGGCCCGCCTCGCCGAGATCGCGGACCTCGAGAAGGTCGCCATGCTCCTCGCCTGGGACCAGGAGGTCGTCATGCCGCGCGGCGGCGCGGAGCCGCGCGCCCAGCAGCGCGCGAGCGTCGAGCGCCTGGCCCACGAGCGCTTCACCGACGACCGCGTCGGCGAGCTGCTCGACGAGGCCGTGGCCGAGACGCCGCTCGACGAGGACCTCCTGCGCGTCGCGCGCCGGGACTTCGACAAGGCGCGCCGCGTCCCCGGCGACCTCGTCGCCGAGCTCGTCCACGCCTCGGCGACCGGCCACGAGGCGTGGACGAACGCCCACGCCGCCTCAGACTTCGCGCCCTTCGAGCCGTTCCTGCGCCGCAACATCGAGCTGCGCCGCCGCTACATCGCCTGCTTTCCCGAGGTCGCTCGCCCCTACGACGCGCTGCTCGACGACTTCGAGCCGGAGATGCGCACCGAGGAGGCGGAGGCCGTCCTCGGCCGGCTCCGCGACGGGCTCATCCCGCTCGTCGGCGCCGCGCCGGCGCCCGACGACGCGATCATGCACGGCGGGCCGTTCGACGTCGACGCCCAGCGCGGGTTCGTCGAGACCGTGCTGCGCCAGGTGGGCGTCGACGACGAGCGCTGGCGCCTCGACGTCGCTGTCCACCCGTTCGCGGCGCCCGTCGGGCTCGGCGACGTCCGCCTGACGACCCGCTACGCGCCCGACGACCTCGACGCGCTGTACTCGTCGCTGCACGAGTTCGGCCATGGCCTCTACGAGGCCGGCGTCGATCCCGAGCTCGCGCGCTCGCCGCTGCAGGGCGGGGTCTCGAGCGCCGTCCACGAGTCGCAGAGCCGGCTGTGGGAGAACATGGTCGGGCGCAGCGCCGGCTTCTGGCGCTGGGCGTTCCCGCAGCTGCGGTCGGCCTTCCCGCAGCACTTCGCGGGGCGGACGTGGCGGGACGTCCATCGCGCCGTCAACGCGGTGCGCCCGTCGCTGATCCGCGTGACCGCCGACGAGGTGACGTACGGCCTGCACATCGCGCTGCGCTTCGAGCTCGAGCTCGAGCTCTTCGAGGGCGATCTGGATCCGGCCGCGCTGCCCGAGGCGTGGAACGAGCGCGTGCGGGCCTACCTCGGCGTCGACGTGCCTGACGACGCCCACGGCGTCCTCCAGGACGTCCACTGGGCGGAGGGCCTGTTCGGCTACTTCCCCACGTACGCGCTCGGCACGGTGATCTCGGGCCAGTTGTGGGCGCGGATCAACGCCGACGTCCCCGACCTCGAGGAGCGCCTCGCGCGCGGCGACTTCGGCGCGCTGCGCGACTGGCTGCGCGAACGGGTGCACCGCCACGGGCGGCGGCTGACGCCGACCGAGCTCGTCGCGCAGGCGGCCGGCGGGCCGCTCGACCCGGAGCCGTACCTCCAGTACCTGCGGGCGAAGCTCGGCGTCGTCGCGCCGCTCAGCTGAACCGCACCTTCCCGTTCGAGCGCGCGCGCTCCTGCGCGCGCTCGATGAAGTCCAGGCGCTTGAGGGCGGCCCGGAACAGCCGCGCCACGAGGCGCAGGCGGGCGTTCTCGGAGCGCAGGTCGAGCAGGCCCTGCTTGGCCTCGAGCCCGAAGTCCACGGTGGCGGCCATCTCGTAGGCCGTCATCCGGCTCAGCTCGTCGGCCTCGAGCGTCCGGTCGGTCGCCTCCTCGACGAGCTCGTTGTAGGCCTCGTGCGCCGAGTCGGCGGTGACCGGATCCGCCGTCTCCTCCTTGTCCTGCAGGAACTCGACGGTCCCGGCGGGATAGGGCAGCCCGTCGTGCTCGTCGACGATGCGGAACGGGCGCGTGCCGCGGGTGAGGATGTTCAGGCGCCCGTCCTCCATGCGCTCGAGCACCTCGGAGATCTCGACCGCGCAACCGACCGCCCGCGTCCCCTCCTCGGTGGTCCAGACGATCCCGAACTCGGAGCCGCGCTCGAGGCACTCGCCGATCATCGTCTTGTAGCGCTCCTCGAAGATGTGCAGCGGCACGAGCTCGTGCGGAAGGGCCACGATCCCGAGCGGGAAGAGCGGGAAGTCGCGCACGACGCGATCCGGCATCGGGCTGAGTGTACGTGCGGTCCCGTTCGCACTCCGCCTCCCGGACCATCAGACTGTGGGCGTGGTCGCCCGACGCACACGAGGACGAAGCACGCCCGCGGGTGGCGCGCCGCCCAGCGTCGGCTCCGCCGTGGGGCGGTTCATGCTCGGCAGCCTGGTGGCGATCGCGGTCGTGCTCGTCGGCGGTTTCTTCGCGCTGCGCAACGTCGCGATCCACGAGGCCGAGCGCGACACGAGCGAGCGCGTGCAGGCCGAGGGCCGGCTCGTGGAGGCGTCGGGGCTGACCGACGCCGTGCTGCGCGGCGATCCCGACGCGATCGGCAAGCTCGACGACGTCGTGCAGAGCCAGGTCCTCGCCGGGTCGATCGTGCGGGTCAAGCTGTGGTCGGAGAACGGGACGGTCCTGTACTCCGACGAGCCGGCGCTCATCGGGCAGCGGTTCAAGCTCGGCGCCGAGGAGCTCGAGCTCCTGCGCAAGGGCGGGGCGGAGGCCGAGCTCAGCGACCTCTCGGCGCCGGAGAACCGCTACGAGCGCCAGGAGAGCAAGCTCCTCGAGGCGCACACGCCCATCCGCACGCCGAACGGCACGCCCGTGCTCTTCGAGATCTACCAGCGCTTCAGCTCGGTCAGCGCGAGCGGCGAGCGGCTGCTGCGCGCGCTGGCCCCGCCGCTGCTCGGCGGGCTGCTCGTGCTCGCGCTCTTCCAGGTGCCCCTCGCGTGGTCGCTCGCCCGGCGGCTGCAGCGCGGCCACCGCGAGCGCGAGACGCTGCTGGCGAACGCCATCGAGGCGTCCGCGCAGGAGCGCCGGCGGATCGCCTCCGACCTCCACGACGGCGTCGTCCAGGACCTGGCCGGCGTGGCCTTCGGGTTGGCGCCGCTCGCCGAGGACGCCGATCGCCGCGACGACCACACCGAGGCCAAGGTGCTGCGCGACTCGATGGGGCGCCTGCGCCAGGGCGTCCGCGACCTGCGCACGCTGCTCGTGGAGATCCATCCGCCGAGCCTCGAGTCGACGGGGCTCGAGCCCGCCCTGAACGACCTGCTCAGCCCGCTCCACGGCGAGGGCATCCAGACCGAGCTGCACGTGGACGAGCGCGCGTCCGCGGGCTCGGTCGGCGACGCGCTCGTCTACCGGGTCGCGCGCGAGGCGCTGCGCAACGTGCAGAAGTACGCCGGCGCGGAGGTCGTGCGCGTCGAGGTCACGCGCCCGGAGGCGGACACGACGCGGCTGGTGGTCGAGGACGACGGACGCGGATTCTCGGCGGACGAGCGCCTGCGCCGGCGCGAGGACGGCCACGTCGGCCTGACGCTCCTCGAGGCGCTCGTGAAGCAGTCCAACGGCAGGCTTGCGGTGCTCTCGGAGCCCGGAAAGGGGACCAAGGTGGAACTGGAGGTACCGGCACAGTGATCCGTGTGCTCATCGCCGACGATCACGGCGTGATCCGCGACGGACTGGGACGCCTCATCTCGGCGCTCCCCGACATCGAGCTCGTCGGCGTCGCCGCCGACGGCGCGGAGGCGATCGAGCGCGCGCGCGAGGTCGAGCCCGACGTGGTCCTCATGGACCTCGACATGCCGAAGGTCGACGGGATCGAGGCGACGCGCCGCGTGCTCGCCGACCGGCCGGGGACCGCGGTGCTCGTGCTGACGTCCTTCTCGGACCGCCCGCGGATCCTCGGCGCGCTCGAGGCCGGCGCCTGCGGCTACCTGCTCAAGGACGTCGCGTCGGACGAGGTCGCCGAGGGCATCCGCGCCGCGGCGCGCGGCGAGTCGCCGCTCGACCCGCGGGCGGCGCGCACGATCCTCACGGCCCGGGCGGAGCCCGATCCGATGGCCTCCCTCTCCGACCGCGAGCGCGAAGTCCTCGGCCTCCTGCTCGACGGCCTGCCGAACAAGCTCATCGCCCGCCGCCTGGAGATCAGCGAGAAGACGGTGAAGTCCCACCTCACGCGGATCTTCCGGGAGATCGGGGTCAGCGACCGCACGCAGGCCGCGCTGTGGGCCGAGCGCCAGGGACTCGGGCCGAGCAAGACCTGAAGACCGCCCGGTTCGGGCGACCAAAGTCGCATTGCGTGTGGGACTGCGAAGGCCTCAACCTTCGATCCTCGATCCCATGGCTACGACAAATGCGTTCCCCACTCCGGCAGCCGCGCGCCTGGCTGCCCTCTCTGCCCTCCTGCTCGCCGTGCTCGCGCTGGCGCTCGTCGGCCCCGCCGCCGCTCTTGCGCGTGGCGGCGGCGATGACCCGCCCGGCGACGACCACGGCGGCGGCAACAGCGGCCGCGGCGGCGGCGAGACCGTCCCCGCGCAGCCCGCCCGGCGCGCCGAGGTGCGGGTCGCCGGCTCGTGCGGCCGTGGCGCGACGGCCAAGCTGAAGCTCAAGGAGGACGACGGCGGCATCGAGGCCGAGCTCGAGATCGTCCGCTCCACTGCGCGCGGTTCGTGGCGCGTCGTGATGGTCCACGAGCGCCGCGTCGAGTACCGCGGGCGGATCCGGACGAACTCGACGGGCTGGGCCCAGGTCCACTCCCGCCTCCCCGACTACCGCGGCGCCGACGCCGTCCTCGCCCGGGCCTACGGCCCGCGCGGGATCACCTGCACCGCGACGGCCGTGCTCCCGGGTGTGTAGCGCGCCCGGGACGCGCGATCAGTCCTCGTCCTCCTCGGCGTAGGCGTCGGCGAGGATCGCCGACAGGGTGGCGAGGAACGCGTCCTCGAGCTCCTCGGGGATCGTGACCCGCACGCCGGTCACGTGCACCGAGTCGCCGTGCGCATGCGCGTCCGGCGCGACGCCGGCGCCCGCCAGCACGAAGAACGGCACGAGCGAGAAGTAGTCGAGCCCCAGGAACTCGTCGGAGTCGATCCCCGAGCCGTCGAGGAGCTCGCGCAGGCGCTCGTCGTAGTCGGAGTGGCCCTGGGTGATGTAGGCGAGCTGTTTCATCAGCCCGATCTTCCCAGGAGTGCCGTCCGGCAAGCCGCCCCCGGGTGGGCGGCCGTTCATGGCTCCCGGTCCGTCTGGATGGTCGTGGCGGTCGATCGGCATGGGCGCCCGCGTGATGATGACCGCCCGGTGGCGTCACGCGTCGTGCCGCGCTCGCTAGGGTCCGCGCCGCATGCGGCTGCTGCGCGCGATTCCCGGCCCCCTCTTCGTCCTCGCCGGCGCGCTGCATCTCGTGCGGCCGCGGCTCTACGAGGCGATCATGCCCGACTACCTGCCCGCGCATCGCGAGCTCGTCGCGGCCAGCGGCGTGGCGGAGATGCTCGGCGGCGCGGGCCTGATCGCCCCCGCGACGCGCCGGGCGGCGGGCTGGTGGCTCATGGCGACGCTCGTCGCGGTGTTCCCGGCGAACGTGTGGATGGCCCAGCACCCCGAGCGCTACCGCGTGCCGGGGGGCCGCGTCGCGCTGCTCGCGCGCCTGCCGCTCCAGCTCGTCGTCATCGCCTGGGTGCGCGCGGCCGCCCGCCGCTGAGCCGTGCCGTCAGCGGGCGGCGGCCACCTCGTCCTCGGCGGCGAAGCGCCCGCGCCCCGACGGCCGGATCGCGCCGCGGCGCTGGGCCTCGGCGAGGGCTCGGCGGTAGCGGCCGGGCCCCCAGCGGCGGCAGTCGACGCGCCGGCCGAGCTCGCGCCGGTCCAGGCCGTCGGGCCCCGCGCCGCGCAGCGCGTCGGCGAGCGCGGCGACTTCCTCGTCGATGTCCTCGTCCGGGACGCGCGACGAGGACTGCTGCACCGGCGAGTACGAGAGGCCCTCCGCACTCGGGCCGAAGCGCTGGCGCCGGCGGGCGGCCGGAGCGGGCCGCGGCCGCGGTGTCGCGGCCGGCTCGGCGCGCTCGGGCCGCTCGGCACGGTCCGCCTCCGCGCCGCCCTCCGCCTCCTCGGCGGCCTCCGCGGACAGCGGCTTGGCGATGTCCTCCAGGTGCTTGCCGGCCGCCTCGATGCCGAGCACCGCCTGCACGATGCCCGCGGCGATCATGAGCGCGGCGCCGAGCACGTAGCCGTAGAAGACCTGGCCCGCCTCGCCGGACTGCACGAGCTTGCCGAACAGGAGCGGCCCGCTGATCCCGCCCACGGCGGTGCCCACCGCGTAGAAGAACGCGATCGCGAGCGCGCGCGTCTCCAGGGGGAAGATCTCGCTGACCGTCAGGTACGCCGCGCTCGCGCCCGCCGAGGCGAAGAAGAAGATCACGCACCACGCGGCGGTCTGCGTCTCCGCCGTCCAGGCGCCCGAGCGGAAGAGGACCGCCGTCACGATCAGCAGCAGGCCGGACAGGATGTACGTCCCCGCGATCATCGGCTTGCGCCCGACGGTGTCGAACAGTCGCCCGAGCACGAGCGGCCCCAGGAAGTTGCCGATCGCGAAGGGGATGATGTAGTAGCCGACGCTGGCCGGCTTGACGTCGTAGAACGTGCCGAGGACGAGCGAGTAGGTGAAGAAGACGGCGTTGTAGAGAAACGCCTGGCCGATGAAGAGCGAGAGGCCCACGATGGTCCGGCGCGGGTAGGCGCCGAACACCGTCCGGGCGACCGTCAGGAAGCCGAGATGCCCCTGCTCGCGGATCCGGATCGCCTTGCCGGGCTCCTTGAGCTCCGAGACGCCGGTGGATTCGCGGACCTCGCGCTCGATGTCGGCGACGAGCGCCTCCGCCTCCTTGTCGCGCCCGTGGATGAACATCCAGCGCGGGCTCTCGGGGACGTGGCGGCGCACGAGCAGGATGCCGACGCCGAGCACCGCGCCGAGGCCGAAGGCCAGCCGCCATCCGAGGTCGGCGGGGAACAGGCTCTCGTTGAGGAGGACGATCGACAGCGCCGCGCCGGCCGCCGTGCCCAGCCAGAACGAGCCGTTGATCATGAGGTCCACCGTGCCGCGCACGCGGGCCGGGATGAGCTCGTCGATGGCCGAGTTGATCGCGGCGTACTCGCCGCCGATGCCCGCCCCGGTGAAGAACCGGCACAGCGCGAAGAACGCGAACGAGGACGAGAACGCGGTCGCGACGGTGGCGACGAGGTAGACGGCGAGCGTGATGAGGAAGAGCCGCTTGCGGCCGATGCGGTCCGCGAGCCATCCGAAGAACAGCGCCCCGGTGCACGCGCCGGCCACGTAGATCGCCGCAGCCTGGCCGACCTGGCTCTCGGTGATCTGAAGGCCCGAGCCCTTCTCGGTCAGGCGCGACGCGATCGCCCCGACGATGGTCACCTCGAGCCCGTCGAGGATCCACACGGTCCCCAGGCCCACGAGGACCATCCAGTGCCACCGCGACCACGGGAGCCGGTCCAGGCGCGCGGGGATGCGCGTCTCGATGATCCGTCCCTCGGCCTGTGCCTCCGACGCCATGCTCAGTCCCTCCTGGATCGAGCCGGAGTTGCCCGGCGTCGCGGCGGCGGAAACCCGCCGCGGTCCCGCGGCAGGCGCGCGGCAACGGGGCGAGACCGCCGCGAGCCTCCCGTTCCGGCCGCGAAGCCCCCACCTGGCGGTCCCTGCGCGCGCATGCGCCGAGGACGCGAGCGATGACTGACGTCGTGACCCGCAACAACGTGCACGTGCTCGGCGGCGACGGGCCCGCGATCGTGTTCGCCCACGGCTTCGGCTGCGACCAGAACGTGTGGCGCGGGATCGCGCCGGCCTTCGCCGGCGACCGGCGCGCCGTGGTGTTCGACCACGTGGGCGCCGGCCGCTCGGACCTCGCCGCCTACGACGCCGGCCGCTACGGCTCGCTCGCGGGCTACGCCGACGACGTGCTCGAGATCCTCGCGGAGCTCGCGCTCACCGACGTGGTGTTCGTCGGGCACTCGATGAGCGCGATGGTCGGCGTGCTGGCGGCGATCCGCGAGCCGAGCCGGTTCGCGAGCCTCGTGCTCGTCGCGCCCTCGCCCCGGTTCGCCGACGCGCCCGGCTACACGGGCGGGATGTCGCCGGCCGATCTCGACGACCTGCTCGACGCCCTGGACCGCAACTACTTCGGGTGGGCCGGCAGCGTGGCCCCGCTCGTCATGGGCAACCCCGACCGGCCCGAGCTGTCCGAGGACCTCACGAACAGCTTCTGCCGGACGGACCCGAAGATCGCCCGGCACGCCGCGCGGGTCGCGTTCGCGTGCGACCACCGGGCCGATCTCCCGCACGTCCGCACGCGCGGCCTCATCCTGCAGTGCCGCGACGACGCCCTCGTCCCGCCCGCGGTCGGCGAGTACATGAACGAGCGGATGCCCGGGAGCGAGCTCGTGGTGCTCGACGCGACGGGCCACTGCCCGCATCTGAGCGCGCCCGAGGAGACCGTCGCGGCGATCAGGGCGTTCCTGTGAGCGCCGCCGCGGCAGGCGCGGCGGCCGCGCTGCGCGAGGAGACGGCGGACGACCTCTACGAGCACGCGCCGTGCGCCTACGTTTCGGCGCTCATGGACGGCACGATCGTGAAGTGCAACGGGACGTTCCTGACGTGGACCGGCCATCACCGCGACGACGTCGTCGGCCGCATGCGCTTCCGGGACCTCCTGACCCCCGGCGGGCGCATCCTGCACGAGACCCATCACGTGCCGCTCCTGCTCATGCAGGGCGCGGTGCGCGACGTCGCGCTGGACATCGTCGGCGCGGACGGCCGGCGCGTGCCGACGCTGATGAGCTCGTCGCTGCGGCGCGACGCGGCCGGCCGGCCCGTCGTGGTCCGGAGCACCCTGTTCCACGCGGGCGACCGCGCCGCCTACGAGCGCGAACTGCGGCGTGCCCGCGACCGCGAGCGCGGCGCCCGCGAGGCGGCCGAGGCGCGTCAGGAGCAGCTCGCGCTGCGCAACGACCGGCTCGAGCGCCTGGCGTACACCGATCCGCTGACCGCCGTCGCCAACCGGCGGGCGCTCGACGAGCAGCTCCGCACCGCGGTCCGGCACGTGCGCCGGCACGGCGGGGCGCTCGGTGTCGTGCTCGTCGACATCGACCACTTCAAGCGGATCAACGACGGCTTCGGCCACGACTGCGGGGACAACGTCCTGCGGACGGTGGCGCGGCGGATGCGCGAGGTGGTGCGCGAGGACGACGTCGTCGGGCGCCTCGGCGGCGAGGAATTCCTGATCATCGCGCGCGAGACGGGGCCCGACGGCCTGCAGCGCCTGGCGGAGCGGCTCCGCGGGGCGGTCGCCGCGGCGCCGATCGCCTGCGCCGGCGCGTCCGTGCCGGTCACGGTCTCCGCCGGCTGGGCGGCCTGGGAGGGCGAGTCGCCGGAGGCCCTCCTGGGGCGGGCGGACCGCGCCCTCTACACCGCCAAGGAGTCGGGACGCGACGCCGTGCGCGGCGCGGTGGCCCGGACGCACCCGGGCCCGGGCGCCATCCGTGGCGCGCCGGGCCCGAGAGGGTGACGACGGGCGGCTAGGTGTGGTTCGGGCCGTCGTCGGTGCCGCGGCCGCGGCGCTGGCCGCCGTGGTCGTCCGTGCCGCGCGCGTGGTGACGGCTGTGGTGACGGCTGTGGTGCCGGCCGCGGTGGCGGCTGCGGCTCTTGTGCGAGGCGCTGCTGCTGCTCGAGGTCTGGTGGGAGGAGTGGCGGACGTGCCCGGCGGGATCGTCGGCGCCGTTCTTCGCCTGGGCGCCGGCGGGCACGGCGAGGGCCGTGACGGCGGCGGCGGCGAGGAGGGTCTTCGTGAGGCGGTGTCGCATGCTGTGCTCCTTTGGGGGGACTGGTTCTGCGATGAGCACAAGATGCGCCTCGGCCGGTCCCGCGCACAACTGGACGTTGGTCCGACGGATCCGGGCCAGGGAGTCGGAACACCGGCCAGACCCGGCGCGGGCGCGGTCTACGCGTGGCCGACGATGACGCCGACGGCGGCGACGATGATCCCGCCGAGCGTGACCTGCACCAGCGAGCTCGCCAGCGAGACGTGCAGGAAGCGCTTGCGGACGACGGCGATCACGACGAGCTCGCACGCGACCACGACGTAGGCGACCGTCAGCGCGCGGTGGACGTCGCCGATCAGGAACGGCAGGGCGTGCAGCGACCCGCCGACGAACGTCGCTGCGCCGGTGATGACGCCGCGCTGCAGCGCGCCACCCCGGCCGGTCAGCGCGCCGTCGTCGGACAGCGCCTCCGACATGCCCATGCTGATCGCGGCGCCGAGCGCCGCCGCGAAGCCGACGAGCAGGGCCGCGCGCGAGCCCGCCACGTACGCGGAGGCGAAGATCGGCGCGAGCGTTGAGATCGTGCCGTCGATGAGCCCGATCAGGCCCGGCTGGACGACCTGGAGCAGACGGTCGCGGTCCGAGGCGCGGCGCCAGCCGGCCAGCGCGGTGTTGACATCGCTGAGCACGCCGTCCAGTATTGCAAACGATTTAGAATTAGGATGCCCTAAAATGAGGGGCGCATGACGACGACGTCCGACGACAAGGTCGCGAGCGCGCTTCGCGCGGGCGGCCATCGGGTCACGAGCCAGCGACTCGTGCTGTTCCGCGCGATCGAGGAGCTCGGCCTGCACGCCAGCGCGGAGGAGATCGCGCGCGTCGCGGCGGCGCGGCTGCCGGGCCTGTCGCTGCCGACGGTGTACGCGACGCTCGAGCTGTTCGAGAGCCTGGGCCTCGTCCGGCGCGTCGACGCGGGCGGGCCCGCCGCGCTGTTCGACCCCCGGACCGAGCCGCACGCCCATTTCGCCTGCCGCGTCTGCGGCGCCGTCCTCGACCTCGACGCGGCGGTCGACGCCGCCCCCGCGCGCGCCGCCGCGCTGGCCGCCGGCGCGGAGGCCGACCACGTCGACGTCGTGCTGCGCGGCCGCTGCCCGGACTGCCTCGCCGCGTCGACGCCCGCCTCGGCGTAGGGCCGCGTCCCGCCCGACGGCCGCGCGTACGGCTCAGGCGGGCCGGTGCGCCGTGAGCATCAGGTTGTAGAAGATCGCCGGCGGCAGCCGCGGCTCGAGCAGGCGCCGGTCGACCTCCTGGAGCGCCAGGTAGCCGCGGAACGCGTAGACCTTCCACGCCCACGGCACCTGCTCCGGGTCGGCGGTGGCCTCGAGGGCGCGATTGGCCCAGCCGAACCAGTTGGCCAGGAGCTCCTCGCCCCGCACCCGCACGTCGGCGAGGCCCGCGGCGCGCGCGGCGCCCGCCAGCGTCTCCGGCGTGAAGGCGTGCACGTCGACGAGCCCCTCGAGGGCGTGGTTCTCGGCGCCCCCGTCGGCGTCGCCGTTGCGCGCCGGCCCCGCGCGCATCGCCGCGCGCCACAGCGGCGCGACCCGCGCCGCGGCGCGCTTGGGGACGGCGGCGAGCCGGTCGCCGTAGCGCGACGGCTCGCCCGCGAACAGCACCGTCCCGCCCGGGCGCAGCACGCGCCGGAACTCGGCGAACGCCTGGTGGAGGTCGGGCAGGTGGTGCAGCACCGCGTGGCCGAGCACGAGGTCGAAGCTCGCGTCGTCGAAGGGCAGCCGCTCCGCGTCGCACGCGGCGGTCGCGACGTCGACGCCGAGGCGACGCGCGTTCTCCTCGAGGGCGCGCAGCATGCCCGGCGCGATGTCCGTGCACACCGCCTCGCCGACGACGCCCGCCTGGAGGAGGTTGAGGCTGAAGTAGCCGGTGCCCGCGCCGATCTCGAGGCTCCGGGCGAACAGGCCCGGCTCGCGGCCGAGCGCCTTGCGGACCTTTCCGAGGACCTGCGCCTGCCCGACCTCGCCGTAGTCGATGCCCCACTTGGCGTCGTAGCCGGCGGCGGCGCCGTCGTGGTAGCGGGTGTTGACGTCGCGGATCTGCGCGGGCGTCGCGTTCGCCGGGGCCGGCATGGGCGCGGGAGTGTACGCAGGCGTCCGCGGGCTCGGCCGCTCCGCGACCGGCATGTACGCTCGCGCCCATGGACGCGGCCCTCCCGCCCGGGCCCCGGGCGCCGCGCGCGGCGCAGATGGCCGCGTGGCTCGCCCGCCCGGGCTGGTTCGCCGGCGAGTGCCGCGCCCGCTTCGGCGACACGTTCACGCTGCGCGTCGAGGAGCGCCCGTGGGTCGTCGTCAGCGACCCCGCGGCGGTCCGCCAGGTGTTCACCGCGCCGGACGACGTCATGCATGGCGGCGAGGCGAACATGATCCTCCGGCCCACGCTCGGCGCGCACTCGGTGATGCTGCTCGACGAGGCCGCGCACCTGCATCAGCGCCGCCTGATGCTCCCGGCGTTTCACGGCGACCGGCTCGCCCGCTACCGCGAGATCATGGTCGAGGCGACCGAGCGCGCGATGACGGGCTGGCGCGTCGGCGAGCCGATCTCGCTGCGCCCGCACGCGCAGGCGATCACCCTGGAGGTCATCGTCCGCGCCGTCTTCGGCGTCGCCGACGGCCGTCCGCTCGAGCGCGTGCGGGCGCTCCTCGCCGAGCTGCTCGACCGCCTCACGCGCCCGCGCCGGCTGTTCCTGGCCGCGTCGCTCGGGCCGCACCACCCGCTGATGCTCGCGCTCGCGCGCCGTGAGCTCGTGCCGGTCGACGCCGAGCTGCACCGCCTGATCCGCGACCGCCGGGCCGCCCGCGACCTCGCCGAGCGCGACGACGTGCTCTCGATGCTCATGCTCGCGCGCGACGAGCACGGCGGCGGGCTGTCGGACGCGGAGCTGCGCGACGAGCTCATGACGCTGCTCGTGGCCGGTCACGAGACGACGGCCAACTCGCTGGCGTGGG
>JAXDHC010000484.1:0-3120 GCA_034664705.1 Solirubrobacteraceae bacterium | reverse complement strand
GCCTGTGCGCGTCGATGGGCGGGCCGCGGTCCGACTGGCGCCGGCACCTCGAGCTGCTCCTCGACGGGCTGCGCGCCCGGCACTGACCGGCGGTTCGCGGGCGCCGGCGGCCCCGGCGGGGACGCCGACCGGCCGAGTCCGTAACTTTGGCGCCCTTCACCGGTTGCATCCCCCGCAACCACGCCTCGCGCGGGCGGTCATCCGCGTCCGCGAGGCGTACGGGTCCACCACACAGGAGCTCCACCGAACCGATGCGCCGCCGTCTCCTCGCGACGTCCACCGTCCTCGTCGGGCTGCTGGTGCCCGCCGGCGCGCAGGCCCGGGACGCCGGTCGCTTCGTCCTGGCCGCACCCGTCGACGGGCCCTCCGACATCCAGCGCCTCGGGGACCTCGACGTCGCCCGCGACGGCACCGGTGGCCTCGTGTACGTCCGGCGCGACGCCGGCGTGGACCACGTCTACCTCTCGCGATTGGCGGGCGGCGCCTTCCAGCCGCCGGACCGGCTCGACGCGACGCTGACCACGGCGAGCTCGCAGCCCGTCGTCGCCGCGGGCGACAACGGCAGCCTCGTCCTCGCCTACATCTCGGGCGGCTCGCTCTTCACGATCGTCCGGCCGGACGCGACCCAGCCGTTCACCGCGCCGCAGCTCGTCTCGACGGCGGCGTCGAACCCGTCGATCGACCTGTCGGTCAACGGCGTCGCGTATGTGTCGTTCACGGTCCCGGGCGGCGGCGGCAACGACGTCGTGGTCGCCCGCAAGGACCGCGGCGCCGTGGCGTTCGAGGGCGTTCCCGGGGCACTCGACATCGATCCCGCGCGCGACGCGGGCGCCGGCACGGCGCGCTCCCGCGTGGCCGTCGCCGCCGACGGGGTGGCGCTCGTCGTGTGGGGTGAGGCCGACCGCGTCTTCGCCCGCCGGGTCTTCGGCACGCGGCTGTCGGCCGCGCCGCAGGACGCGACCGCCGACCTTCTCGGCGGGTTCGGCGCCGTGGCGGCCGACGCGCCCGACGTCGACGTCGAGGACGACTCGAGCTTCGCGTGGGTCGTGTACCGCGAGCGCCTCAGCGACGGGCAGGCCCATGCCGTCGCGCGCCGCCTGCGCGGCGGGACGTTCGACGACCCGGTCGCCATCGACGGCCAGGGCTTCCCGGCCGGCGACAGCGTCGGCCCGCCGCGCGTGGCGATCGACGCCCGCGGCAACGGCTACGGCGCGAGCGCGACGACCGCCACCGCCGCTGGGGCCGTGCTGCACGACGACGTCTTCAACCCCGGCGTCGCCCTCGGGCCGACGGTCCCCGGCCAGGGCTTCCCCGTGCCCGCCGTCGACGAGAGCGGCGACGGCCTCATCGCCTGGCAGAACGCCGACTTCACCATCCACGCGCGCCACTACGACAACGACCCGGCGTCGCGCGTCGCGCAGACGCCGCAGGGCGACACGGCGCTGTCGTCGCTCGCCGGCGGGTCGAGCGACGCGGCGAGCGGGCTCGAGGCGGCCGCGAACCGCCTCGGCGACGTCGCGGTGGCGTTCGTGCAGGGCGCGCCGGGCGCGCGCTCGATCATGGTCGCATCGTTCGACCGCGTGCCGGGCGCGCCCACGCTGAACTCGGGCACGAACTGGCGCAACGTGACGCGGGCGCCGCTGCGGTGGTCGCCGGCGACGGAGCTGTGGGGCCCGGTCACGTACCGCGTGGAGGTCGACGGGCGCCCCGTCGGCCAGACCACGGACGTCACGCAGTTCGCGCCGCCGGCCCTGCCGGACGGCGTGCATCGCTGGCGGGTCGTCGCCGTGGATCGCATCGGGCAGGAGAACGCCGGGCCGCCGCGCGTCCTGCGCCACGACGGGACGCCGCCGCGCGTGACGGTGCGCGTGAGCCGGAGCGGGCGCGTCGTCGGCGTGGCCGCGCGGCCCACCGACGCCAGCCCGGCGGGGCGCCGGGCGTCGGGCGTGAAGTCGGTGCGGATCTCGTTCGGCGACGGCGCGTCGGTGAGCGGCCAGCGGGCCACGCACCGCTACCGGCGCACCGGTCCCGTGACGCTGAGCGTCAGCGTCCGCGACCGGGCCGACAACATCACGACGGTGCGCCGCCGGATCACGATCCGCTGACCGGTCCCGCATACTGCGCCGGGTGACCGTGCCCGTGCTCTCAGGCGGCGAGGTGACGGCGTGACCTCGCTCCGCCTGCGCGACCACGCGCTCGAGTGGGGCCGTGGCCGCCCGCTCCTGATGGGCATCGTCAACGCGGGCCCGGACTCGTTCTCCGACGCGGTCCGCCTCTCGACGCTCGAGAGCCGGCTCGCGCACGCGCGGCGGCTCGTCGCCGAGGGCGCGGACATCATCGACGTCGGCGGCGAGTCCGGCGTCACCTACACGCCGGCGAGTGCGCCGGACGTCGAGATCGAGCGCGTGGTGCCGCTCGTCGAGCGGCTCGCCGCCGAGGGCGTCGCCGTCTCGGTGGACACGTGGAAGGCCGCGGTCGCCGCCGCGTCCGTGGAGGCCGGCGCCGCGCTCATCAACGACACGAGCGGCCTGCGCGACATGGCGATGGCCGAGCTCTGCGCGCGCACGGGCGCCGGGCTCGTCGTCATGCACACGCGCGCGGCGCCGAAGGAGGAGCGCTTCGCCGACTACGGCGGCGACGTCGTCGGCGACGTCGTGCGCTTCCTCGCCGAGCGCCGGACCGCCGCGCTGGCCGCCGGGGTCCCGGCCGACCGGCTCGTCCTCGACGCGGGCCCGGACTTCGCCAAGACGCCGGCGGAGACCGTCGCGGTGCTGCGCGCGATCGACCGGCTGCACGACCTCGGCCATCCGCTTCTGCTCGCCGTCTCGCGCAAGTACTTCCTCGGGGCCATCACCGGACGCCCGCCCGCCGAGCGGCTCGCCTCCACGCTCGCGGCCGTCGGCTGGGCGGCCGACGCGGGCGCGGCCGTCGTGCGGGTGCACGACGTCGCCGAGGCGGCCGACTTCCTGCGGGTCCGCCGCGTGCTCGCGGGCGATGAAGAGCTGGACGCGTTCGACGCGGACGACGAGGACCTGAAGTGGATCCGGGTACGGTCCATGCCATGAGGCTCTTCATCGACACCGGATCCGTCGCCGACGTGGAGGAGATCGCCGCGTGGGG
>JAXDHC010000483.1:0-6798 GCA_034664705.1 Solirubrobacteraceae bacterium | reverse complement strand
AGCTGACCGGCGAGCAGCCGCGGCGTCAGCGTCACCGCGAGGTCGGCGGCCACGAGACCGCGGATCGCGAGCGGGTCGCGCGTGACGTAGGCGATCCGCGGCTCGAAGCCCGCGGCGACGCACGCGCGGTGGACGAGGTGGTCGCGCGACGGCGCGGTCCAGACGTCCCCGGCGAGCGCCGACAGGGCGATCCGCCGGCGCCGGGCCAGCCGGTGCCCCGCGCCGACGCCCGCGTCCATCGGCTCGCGGGCGAGCTCGTGCCGGCGCAGCTCGGGATGCTCGCGCGGGGGCGCCGACGCGTCCTCGAAGCACACGGCGACGTGCAGCCGCCCGTCGCGCACACGCGCCGCCAGCTCGTCGGTGCCGGCCTCCATCGTCTCCACCGCGACGTCGGGCTCGCGCTCGTGCAGGGCGGCGATGGCGTCCGGGAGGATCGTCGCCATCGCGCTCGCGAACGCCCCGACGTGCAGGCTCGCGGCGCGCGCGCCGATGAGCTCGGCGAGCTGCGCGTCCGCCGTCCGCAGCCGGTCCGACAGCGCGTCGGCGTGCCCGAGGAGCAGCTCGCCGGCCTCGGTCAGCGACAGCCCGCCGGGCCCGCGGTGCAGCAGCGTCGCTCCGATCTCGCGCTCGAGCGCGGCGACCTGCTGGGAGACCGCGGGCTGCGTCAGCGCCAGCGCCTCGGCCGCCCGCGAGAACGACGCCCGCCGCGCGACCTCGCGGAACGTCAGCAGCCGCCGTGGATCTGGCATAAGCGGAACTTATCGAACTGCCAAAACGATGATTGGACACAATGCCGAGCGGGCCGCAGACTGTCCCCCATGAGCACCATCAACCCCATCCCCCTCATCGACGCGACCGAGATGACCCGCCGCGCCGTGCGCGGCGCCGGCCCCGCCGGCCGGCCCGAGGAGCGCCGCGTCCGGCGCGCCCGCCGGAGCTCGCGACGGCAGCCCGGGACCTAGCCGACCGGCCCCCATCCGGCACACTGGTCGGGTGATCGAAACCGAGACCGCCCGCCGTGTCGAGAAGCCATGGGGCCACGAGCTGTGGTTCGCCCATACCGAGCGCTACGCGGGCAAGCTGCTGCACGTCAACGCCGGCCAGCGCCTGTCGGTCCAGTACCACGAGCGCAAGGACGAGACGTCCTACGTGCTCTCCGGCCGGCTCCTCCTCAGCCAGGGCACGGACGCCCGCGCGCTGAGCGAGCGCGAGGTCGGCCCGGGCGACGTCTGGCGCAACGAGCCGCGCGTCGTCCACACGATCGAGGCGATCGAGGACACGGTCGTCCTCGAGGTCTCCACTCCCGAGCTCGACGACGTCGTGCGGCTCTCGGACCGCTACGGGCGCTCCCGCGACGGGGGCGACGCCTGAGGCGCCGGCGCCGGCGCGGCCCCGGCGACCGCCCTTCAGTCCGGGCCGGACCAGTGCAGCATCGTCGCCGCCTCGCGGAAGCCGGCGCGCGCGTAGATCCGCTGCGCCGCGTCGTGCCCGGGTGAGATGACGCACCGGGTCGCGCCGGCGGCGAACGCCGCCCGCGCCGCCGCGGCGGTCACGACGCCCGCCAGGCCCCGCCCGCGCCACGCCTCGGCGGTCGCCACGCCGGCCACCTCGCTCGTCCCCTCGATCACCCGCGTCCACGTCGCGGCCGACACCGCCTCCCCGCCGGCGCGGGCCAGCACGCTGCCGCCGGCGCTCGCGCGCGGGTCGGGCGCCTCCTCGTCCGGCGGAACCGGGCCCTGACCGAAGGCGACGCGCTGCACGTTCGTGGCGGCGCGCGCGTCGCCGGGGCCGACCGCCGCCACGGCGAGGTCGTCCACCGCCGAATCCGGACGCGCGAGCCCGGCCGCCGTGCAGACCATGAGCGGCGCGCGGAGCTCCTCGGCCATCCCCTGCGCCGCGAGCGCCGGCGCGAGCCGCGGCGCCGCCTCGGCGATGAACTCGAGCCGCGGCAGGCGCGCGCGCTCGCGGAACGCCGCGCGCAGGGCCGCGACCGCCGCGGCGTCCGGGGCGACGTCGCCGTCGGGGATCGCGTAGTTCAGGTACCGCAGCGGGTCGCGCGGATGCAGGAACACGGTGAACGACGGGACCCGGAGCACCGTGCGGCCGGTCGCCGCCGACGCGCGCAGGAACGCCTGCAGGTCGAGGGCGTCAGGCGAGCCCATCCCGGCGCCCATCCTCCTGCGCCGGGCGCGGGCGGCGCCGCCGCGGTGTCAGCGCCGCGACACCCGCAGCCACGCGCCGCCGTAGCCCTCGAGATCCAGCGCGAGGGTGCCGTCGCGGGCGACGCGGTGGACGGCATCGCCGAGGAGGTCCTCCGCCTGCTTCGCGCCCCGGCCGAGCGCGAGGTCGGCGCGGGCCGGCCCGGCGGCGAGGTTGTGCACGGCGAGGACCGTCTCGCCCTGCCAGTCGCAGCGGTGCGCGAACAGCGCCGGGTGCGGCGTCTCGATCAGCGTCGAGGCGCCCCACCCCAGCTCGGGCGCCGCGCGGCGCGCGCGGACGAGACGCTGCACGAACCGAAGCAGCGAGCCGGGGTCGCGCCGCTGGTCGGCGACGTTGACGCTGCGCGCGCCGAACGCCCCGCGCGGCTGCGGGCGCACGAGGTCGGCGCTCGCGGCATCCGAGAAGCCGCCGTTGCGCTGCGCCGACCACTGCATCGGGACGCGGACGCTGTAGCGGTCGGGGATCGACAGCTGCTCGCCCATCCCGATCTCGTCGCCCATGAACATGACCGGCGTGCCGGGGAGCGACAGGGTCAGGCTCCACGCCATGCGCAGCCGCGGGCCGTCGCCGCCGAGCATCGTCGCGGCGCGCCGGCGCAAGCCGTGGCCGTAGAGCTGCATGTCGGCCCTGGGCCCGAACGCCCGGAAGACCTCCTCGCGCTGCGGTCCGGTCAGCTTGTCGAGCGACAGCTCGTCGTGGTTGCGCAGGAACGTCGCCCAGCCGTTGGTGAGCGGCGCGTGGGGCAGGCTCGAGATGCACTGCTCCAGCGGCTCGCCCTCCTGACGCGCCAGGGAGAGCCACAGGCTCTGGTTCAGCAGGAAGCCGAACTGCAGGTGCAGGGCGTCGCCGTCCGCACCGCCGAAGAAGCTCGACAGGTCCTGGAGCGCCGCGTTGACCTCGCCGAGGAGCAGCGCCTCGCCGTGGCGCCGTCCGGCGAACGCGCGCAGCTCGCGCAGCCAGCCCTTCGGGTCGCCGTCCGCGGGATGGCTGATCCCGTCGAGCTCGAGCAGGAACGGGACGGCGTCGAGGCGGAAGCCCGACATGCCCAGCGCGAGCCAGAACTCGATGATCCGCGCGATCTCGTCGCGGACGGCGGGGTTGGCGACGTTCAGGTCGGGCTGGAAGCGGTAGAAGCGGTGCAGGTAGTACTGGCCGGTCCGCTCGTCGCGCTCCCAGTTCGACGTCTCCTTGTCCGGGAACGCGATGCTCGCCGGCTCCGCCGACGGCTCGTCGCGCCAGACGTACCAGTCGCGCCGCGGCGCGTCGCGCGAGGCGCGCGAATCGACGAACCACGGGTGCTCGTCGGAGGTGTGGTTCACGACGAGGTCGGCGATGACGCGGATGCCGCGGTCGTTCGCCGTGCGGATGAGCTCGACGACGTCGCCGAGCGTGCCCAGCCGCGGGTCGACGCCGTAGTAGTCGCTGATGTCGTAGCCGTCGTCGCGGTTCGGCGACGGATAGAACGGCATGAGCCAGATGCACGTGACGCCGAGCGCGGCGAGATGGTCGATCCGGCTCGTCAGCCCGCGGAAGTCGCCGACGCCGTCGCCGTCGGAGTCCATGTAGGTCTCGACGTCGAGGCAGTACATGACCGCGTTCTTCCACCAGAGGTCGCTCGTCCGGTCCAGGCGCATGGCGCAGCCTCAGGTCCGGCGGACCGCGACGGGGACGGGGACGGTCTCGCGCAGGATCCACACGGCGGGCGCGATGACGAGCGCGGCGCCGCCGATGGCCAGCGCCGCGACGCCGAGCGCGGAGAGCGCGACGCCCCCGACGAGCGCGAGCCCGGCGCCGGTGAGGCCCGAGAGGAGGTCGTTGCAGCCCAGCAGCTTGCCGCGCTCCCACGCGTGCGTGCTGTCGGCGAGCTCGGCGGTCGCCGCGACGAACGACATCCGCCGCGGGTCGGGGCGCACGCAGAGGACGAGCACGAGCGCGACGAGCATGAAGGCCCCACCGGCCAGCCAGAGCGGGGCGGGCGCGCCGCCGGCGAAGTCGCGGCCGGCGAGCAGCGGGCTGAAGACCAGCGGCCCGAGGATCGCCCCGAAGACGGCGCCGAAGAGCACGAGCGCGACCCCCCGCGCGCGGCGGGCGGGCGGGTACATGTCCCCGGCGGCGGCCGAGAGCTGCAGCGTGGCCGAGTTCGCCGCGAGCAGGACGGTGTTGCGGCGGATCGGCAGATCGGTGCGGGCCGTCACGGGCGCGAGCCTAGAGGGCGCGCAGGGTCGCCGTCACGCCCGCCGCGACGACGACGCACGCGATGACCGACCCCACGCGCCAGGCGACGAGGCCGCCGGCGATCACGCCGACGGTATCGGCGCCGACCGCCCAGTGGCGGCCGTCGGCCAGCGCCTGCGTGACGACGAGCGCGGTCAGCAGGGCGGGCGCGAGCAGCACGACGATGCTGTTGAACCACAGCGGCAGGTCGCGGCCGCCGAGCGCCATCGGGCCGATCCCCTTGATGACGGCGGTCACGGCGGCGCAGCCGGCGATGATCGCGACCGTCGTGCTCATCGCTCGCGCTCGGCGATCCGCGCCTCGTGCTCGGCGCGGGCGGAGCGGTGCAGCCCGACGAGCGCCGCCAGGCTCGCGGCCAGCACCGGCACGCCGGGCGGCGAGATCGGCACGAGCGCGAGCGCGATGAGCGCGCCGAGCGCGGCCACACCCCGCGCACGGCGGTCGCGCGCCTCGTTGAGCACCAGCGCGACGAAGAACGCGGGGTAGATCGCGTCGAGGCCGAGCGCCTCCGGGTCGCCGAGGATCCCGCCGCCGAGCGCGCCCAGCGCCGTGCCGCAGACCCAGCCGAGGTACTGGATGGCGGTGGAGCCGAACAGCAGCCAGCGGTCGAAGGTGCCGTCGCCGCGCCCGGCGATCGCCCAGGACGCGTCGACGATCGACTGGCCCTGGGCGAACCGGCGCAGCGGCCCCCCGGGCAGGGACGGCCCGAGCGCGACGCCCATCGGCAGGAACCGCGAGTTGATGAGCGCGGCGGCGACGACCGCGGCGCCGACGGTGCCGCCCGCGGCGACGATCGCCACGGCGGTGAACTGGGCCGAGCCCGCGAACACGATCGCCGACATCAGGATGGTCCCCACCGGCGAGAGCCCGGAGCCGGTCGCCACGACGCCGAACGAGAGGGCGAGCATGCCGCCGGCGATCGCGAACGGCACGCCCGCGCGCACGCCCTCGAGCAGGCGGGCGTTGCGGCGCTCAGCCGCGTCCATCGACCGCGCGTCGCCGTGCCGCGGGCTCGAGGTCGGGGTTCTGGTAGCCGCTGTCGGCCGGGTTGACCGTCGTCCCGGGCGGGACGATCTCGTCGATGCGGTCCAGGAGCGCGTCGTCGAGCGTGACGTCGAGCGCGGCGAGCTGGGACTCGAGCTGCTCCATCGTCCGCGGGCCGATGAACGCGGCCGTGACCGCGGGATGGCGGATGGCGAACGCGATCGCCATCTGGATGAGCGTCATGCCCGCCTCCTCGGCCAGCCGCGCGAGCGCGTCGGCCGCCTCGAGCTTGCGCTGGTTGGCGGGCAGCGAGAGGTCGTAGCGGCCCGGGATGCGGTCCGCGCGGGTGGAGGCCGGCGGCTCGGCGCCCGCGCGCCACTGCCCCGACAGCCATCCGCCGGCGAGCGGGCTCCAGGAGATGACGCCCATGCCGTGGCGGCGGCAGGTCGGCAGGACGTCCGCCTCGATCCCGCGCGCGAGCATCGAGTACGGCGGCTGCTCGCAGACGAACCGCTCGCGGCCGCGGTCGCGGGCGACCCACTGGGCCTCGACGATCTGCGACGCCGGGAACGTCGAGGAGCCGATGGAGCGGACCTTGCCCTGGTGGACGAGGTCGCTCAGCGCGCCGAGGGTCTCGTCGATGTCGGTGTCCGCCTCCGGACGGTGGATCTGGTAGAGGTCGATCCAGTCGGTCTTCAGGCGGCGCAGGCTGTTCTCGACCTCACGTCGGATCCAGCGGCGCGTGTTGCCGAACTCGTTCGGGTCATCGCCCATCTTGCCGTGCACCTTGGTAGCGAGCACGACGTTGTCGCGGCGGCCGCCCGCCAGCGCCTTGCCGACGATCTCCTCCGACTCGCCGCGCGAGTACACATCGGCGGTGTCGACGAAGTTGATCCCCGCGTCGAGCGCGCGGTGGATGATGCGTATCGAGTCGTCGTGGTCGGTGTTGCCCCAGGCACCGAACATCATCGCGCCCAGGCACAGCGGGCTGACCTTGACCCCGGTGGTTCCCAGCGGCCGCATCTCCACGGCCACCGACCTTACAGAGGCGTACCCTCCGGCACCGGGAGATGCCTGACGACGGGTCCAAGCCGCGCGTAGCGATCGCGTGCCAGGGAGGCGGGAGCCACACGGCCTACACGGCCGGCGTCCTCGCTCGCCTGCTCCGCGAGGACGTCGAGATCGTGGGCCTGAGCGGCACCTCGGGCGGCGCGTTCTGCGCGTTCCTGGCGTGGTACGCGATCGTCACGGGCCGGCGCGACGAAGGCCCGGAGCTGCTGGAGCGGTTCTGGCGTGACATGGCCGCCAGCGACCCGGTCGACCAGTTCGCGAACGCCGCCACGGTGGCCGGCGCCGGCA
>JAXDHC010000482.1:0-3292 GCA_034664705.1 Solirubrobacteraceae bacterium | reverse complement strand
GCGCGCCAAGACGTCGCCCGGTATAGCGCCATGACCGCCAGCGGCGGTTGGGAACGCGCCGGGTGAGCTCGCTACGCCGTGTCCCCGATGACCACGTCGGTCTCCGTCGTCGGGGAGGCGTCGTAGGCCTGCAGGCACCGCCCGACGACCACGTCCCAGGTGAACACCCGCCGGACGCGGTCGTGCCCGGCGAGTCCCATACTCCGCGCCGCATCGGGATCGCGCACGAGGGCGGCCAGCTTCTCGCGCAGGACGGCGACGTCTCCGGGCGGGACCACGAATCCCGTGACCCCGTCCTCGACGACCTCCGGCATCCCGCCCACCGCCGTGCAGATCACCGGGGTCGCGCAGGCCATGCCCTCGAGGAGCGTCTGGCCCAGCAGCTCGGGCACGGCGGACTTCCCCCCATAGCGATCCCGGTAGACGCTGGGCAGGACGAGGCACGCGGCGGACCGGTACGCCTCTCGCACCTTCGCATCGTCCCAGTGGTGGTGGAACCGCACGTCACGACCTCGGGCCAGCTCCTCCAGGTCCGCGCGGTAGCGCTCGTCCAGCGGCGTGCCCGCAACGTCGAGCCCGACGCCGGGTGGAAGGGCCTCGATGAGCGTGTCGACGCCCTTGTGGGGAAGCAACCGGCCGACGAACAGCGCGCGGCTGCGTGGCGTGGGCGCGCTGGGCGGCGAGAAGAGGTCGAGGTCGACGCCGCCATGGATCACCTGCGCGCGCGGCTCGTGCTCCTGTCCCGCCGATCGGCGGCTGAACTCGCTGACATGCAGGTAACCGTCGAACCACCGGGTGGCGGGAAAGCGGGAGCTGAAGTCCCACGCCCCGCCGCCGTGGTCGGTCACGAAGGCCCGGCGGCGAGTGGCACGGCGCAGCGTCGCGGCGACCCGGGCCACGAACACGTTCTGCTGATGACAGTGCACGATGTCGGCGCGCACCATTTCCGGAACGACCTGCCGGGCGAACGGGTTGTACGGGTGACCATTGATGTGGCGGGCCCCGCCGATGATCCGGACCGCGAGCGCCCCATGCCGCTCGTCACGCGCCTCCGTCCCGAAGCTCACGAGGCGGGTGGGCACACGCTCGGCCATGTGACGGGCCAGCTCGAACGCGTAGCGCTCGGCGCCGCCGATGATCCGTCCGGACGGGCCGTACAGCACCGGAACGATGTGCACGACGTACGGGCGCGCGTGTGTTCCCGTCGCGCCGGAGTGTGACGGATATTCTCGCCCCATCGCCTGTCTCCGCACAGCCGTAATCATGCCGGTGGCGACGCAGCGCGGTGGTGCGGAGGCAACCCTCCTCGACGTTGTGCGCCACGGTGGTCACAAGGCGCGATGGCTCGTGGTGTTCCTCGAAGACGGGCCCATGGTGAAAACGGTCGAGCGCCTGGACGCCCAGGCGCTCGTCATCCCCGCCGGGCGCGTGCGCGATCTGGGCCGGCTCGTGCGCACGCTTCGCGCGCTCGGGCGGGCGCTGCGCGGCTGGCGTCCGGATGTCGTCGTCAGCTGGATGACCAAGGCCCACCTGTACGCAGCGCCGGTCGCCGCGCTCCTCGGCATCCCCTCCTACTGGTTCCAGCACGGGATCCCGTCGGCGACGGATCCAATCGATCGCGCCGCGACGCTCCTGCCCGCACGCGGCGTCTTTGCGCCGTCGCGCACCGTGGCCGACGCGCAGGCGTCGCTGCGCCCGCGCCGTGCCGTCCATGTCGCCTATCCCGGGGCCGAGCTGCCCGGCGCCGTGGACCGCGATGGCCCGCGCGAGACCATGGCGACATGGACCAGCGAGCGAGCCCCGGTCATCGGCGTCGTCGCGCGGTTGCAGCGGTGGAAGGGCGTGCACGTCGTCATCGAAGCGCTGCGCCTCCTGCTCGCCACGCACCCCGATGCGCATCTGGTCGTCGTCGGCGGCGACCATCCCCTCGAGCCCGGCTACCGCGAGCACCTCGCGCACCTCGCCGACCGTCTCGGGCTCGCCGACCGCGTCCATCTCGTCGGGTATCAGGCAGATGCGGTGGGCTGGATGGGCGCGTGCGACGTCGTCGTGCACGCGTCCGACCGTGAGCCGTTCGGCATCGTCGTCCTCGAGGCGATGGCCCTGGGCAAGCCGCTGGTGGCCGGGTCGGCCGGCGGACCCGCGGAAGTCGTCCGCGACGGCGTCGACGGATTCCTGGTGAGTTACGGTGACACGGCGGCGTTGGCGGACCGGATCGGCCGGTACCTCTCCGATCCCGTCCTCGCGCGGCGCTTCGGTGAAGCGGCGGCGGCGCGGGCGGCCTCCTTCTCGCCGGCCCGCTTCGCGGATGACGTGCTCGCCCCGCTCCAACACCATGCCCAGTGTTGATTCCACGCGGATGACGGCACACCCGCTGAGGATCGGCATGTACCACTGCCGCCTCCCCGAGCCGGGGCGCAAGCCCGGGGGCGTGGAGGTGTTCGTGGACCGCCTCGCGCGGGCGATGACCGACCGCGGTCATGCCGTCACGGTGCACACGTTCTCCACCGAGGCGGCCGCGGCGCCGTATGCCATCCGGCGGCTCCGCCCGCGGCGGGCGGGGGGAGATCCCATCGTGCGTCAGTACCTCGCGCCGTGGCTGCTGAACGTGCGCCCGCGCATGGACTACGACGTGTTCCACTTCCACGGCGACGACTGGTTCTGCCTGCGCCGCCCCGTGCCGACCGTGCGGACGTTCTACGGCTCGGCCCTTCTGGAGTCCCTCACCGCCACCTCGCTGAAGCGCCGGGTGGATCAGGCGATCGTCTTCGGGCTCGAGCTCATCGCCGGCCGCCTGGCCGACGCGCGGTTCGGGATCGGGTCCGATTCGCGGCTCATCTACCGCGCCGACGGCGTCCTGCAGCTCGGCGTCGACCCTCCGCGGGCCGAGCGGCGGCCCAGCGGTGCGCCCTCGATCCTGTTCATCGGCACGTGGGAGGGACGCAAGCGCGGCGCGGCGCTGCACGCGGCCTTCCAGCGGGTGGTGCGGGCGCGGTTCCCGGACGCCCAGTTGTGGATGGTGACCGATCGGTGCGACCCCGGCCCGGGCGTCACGTGGCATCGCGAGCCGAGCGACGGGCAGATCCAGGACCTGTTCCGAGCGGCGTGGGCGTTCTGCCTGCCCAGCAGCTACGAGGGGTTCGGCATCCCCTATCTGGACGCGATGGCCTGGGGCGTTCCCGTCATCGCCACGCCGAACCCCGGCGCCGAGGACCTGCTGCGGGGCGGCGATGCCGGGCTGCTCGTCGAGCTCGACGAGCTGGGCGACGCGCTGGCCCGGGTCCTCGAGAGC
>JAXDHC010000481.1:0-6459 GCA_034664705.1 Solirubrobacteraceae bacterium | reverse complement strand
CAGCCGGATCGTCTGCAGGTGCCGGTTGGCCGGGTCCTTGATCTGGTTCGCGTCGGGATAGAACGTCGAGAGCGCGCCTACGGAGCCGAGCAGCATCCCCATGGGATGAGCGTCGTGCCGGAAGCCGTGCATGAAGCCCTTGACGTTCTCGTGCACGAACGTGTGGATCGTGATCTCGTGCGTCCACTCGTCGAGCTGCGGCTGGGTCGGCAGCTCGCCGTGGATCAGGAGGTAGGCCACCTCGAGGTACGTCGAGTGCTCCGCGAGCTGCTCGATGGGGTAGCCGCGGTACTCGAGGATCCCTGCGTCGCCGTCGATGTACGTGATCGCCGACCGCGTCGACGCCGTGTTCGTGAACGCGGGGTCGTAGGTCATCATCCCGAACTCGTCGTCCTGGACCTTGATCTGGCGGAAGTCCATCGCGCGGACGGTCCCGTCGGTGATCTCGATCTCGTACGTCTTGCCGGTGCGGTTGTCCGTCACCGAAAGGGTGTCGCGGCCGTCGGCGTCCGCTCCAGCCGCGCCCGGGGTCGCCTGCGTCTCGGTGCTCATGGTGTCTCCTGCGTCGGGGCCACGGGGGCCGGAAGTCCATGCCCGCGCCATGGCCCCCATGCGTGGGCGGCGCACCGGCGCGCGGCGTCGAAGAAAAGCGTTACCCACCGCTGTGGCTTCAAACCCCCACCGCGGCGGGCGGCGGACCGTGGTCTGCTCAACCAGTGATGATAGAGGTGGCCATCGCGGCCACCATCAGCACGGCCGTGATCGCCATCACGCCGCGGGCGGCGCCGTTGCCCCGCGGGAAGTCGGGGCTCCGGAGGCCGATCAGCGAGACGAGCACCGCCCATGCGGCCAGCAGGCCGCCGGCGATGAAGAACGGCATCTTCGACGGCTCGGCCTCCTCGGCCGCGGTCGCCAGCAGCAGAAGACCGTGGAACATGGCCGCGGAGCCTATCCGACCGGCGTGCCGTTGGCCGTCGCGGTGGCCCCCGGGCCGCCCTCGTAGCGGCTCTCGGTGGCCTCGACCTGGCCGTGGTAGTGGCTGCCGAGCTCGGGATGGCCGTACGGGCGCTCCGCCGGGCGATCGAGCGTCATGAACGACAGCTGCGCGATCGGCAGGCCGGGACGCAGGATGATCGGCACGGAGTTGAAGTTCGCCAGCTCGAGCGTGAGCGTGCCCTTCCAGCCCGGGTCGCAGAACCCCGCGGTCGCGTGGACGACGAGGCCGAGACGGCCCAGCGAGCTCTTGCCCTCGATGCGCGCCACGACGTCGTCGGGCAGCTCGACCCACTCCTCGGTGCGCCCGAGGCAGAACTCGCCGGGGTGGATGACGAACGTCTCGTCGTCCTCGACGTTGACCTGCTCGGTGAGCTCCGACGGCGGATCGCCGAGGTCCACCGCGGTGATGCGGTGGTTGTGGAACACGCGGAACGAGCGCCCGAGACGCAGGTCGACGCTCGCCGGCTGGACCAGGCCCGGGTCCCACGGGTCGATGCGGATGCGCCCCTCCTCGACGAAGCGGCGGATCGTGCCGTCGGAGAGCACCGAGGTGGCCGTCATGGCAGGAAGTGTCTCAGGCCGGCCCGACGGGCGACCGGCGGAATTCCGCGCTCTATGCGTGGTCGGTGTCCCGGGCGCGCGCCACGACGCTCCGCGTCCGGGGTGGCGGCGCCGCGGCGGGGTCGCCGTGCGGACCGCGGCGCGGCCGGCGCGGGAACGGCCGGCGGGGATGGCGGCGGCGCGTCTTCGTCCCGCCGTCGTCGGGGCCGGGAGCGTCGGTCTGCTCCGGCTCGGACCGGATCGCCCACCACACGATCAGCAGCAGCGCCACGATCGGGATCTTCAGGACGAACATCAGCCAGATGAAGCCCCAGTCCATCGCGCGATGCTACCCCTCGCCGCCGGCGCGCGCACGTCCGATGTGCGACCGCGTCGGCGTCAGCCGCGCAGGGCGACCGGCGCCTCGGAGAACGCCGTCATGCGGTGGAGGTCGCTGACGCGGTCGGCGATCTCCTCGGAGGTGAGGCGGGCCACGCGGTCGGTGCCGAACTCCTCGACGTTGAACGAGGCCAGCGCCGTCCCGTAGGCCATCGCGCGCGAGAGCGTCTCGTGGTCGAGGTCGTCGGCGCCCTGGGCGGCGACGTAGCCGACGAAGCCGCCCGCGAACGTGTCGCCGGCGCCGGTCGGGTCGACGACCTGCTCGAGCGGATAGGCGGGCAGTGAGAAGACGTCGTCCTCGGTGAAGAGCGTGGCGCCGTACTTGCCCTGCTTGGCGACGACGGCCTTCAGCCCCCAGCCGAGCAGCTCGCGCGCGGCCGCGACGGTCGTCGGCCTGCCCGTGAGCATCTCGATCTCCTCGTCGTTGAGGATCAGGCAGTCGACCGTCTTGATCGTGCGCACGAGCGCATCGTGGGCGATGTTGATCCACAGGTCCATCGAGTCCATCGCGACGAAGCGGGCGTCGCGGCACTCCTCGCGCACCGCGAGCTGGAGCTCCGGCTGGATGTTCGCGAGGAACAGCACGTCGCTCGCGCGCGATGCCGCCGACAGCTTCGGCTCGAAGTGCTCGAAGACGTTGAGCTCGGTGGTGAGCGTCTCGCGCGAGTTCAGGTTGTCGCCGTACTCGCCGCTCCAGAAGAACGTCTTGCCGCCGGCGACGCGCTCGACGTCGTCGGTCACCGTGCCGCGGGTGCGCAGGACGGCCATGTCCTCCTCGCCGAAGTCGTCACCGACCGGGCCGACGACGCGGACCTCGTCGAAGAACGAGGCCGCGAGGGCGAAGTGGGTTGCTGCGCCGCCGAGCATGCGCTCGCGCGCCCCGAACGGGGTGCGCACGGCATCAAAGGCGAGGGATCCGACAACGGTGACGCTCATGGGGCGGGAACCGTAGCGGGCGTCGCCGTCGCGGCGGCGGCCGCCGGTAGGGTCGCCGCCCATGCGCGCGATTCAGCAGCAGGAGTTCGGCGGGCCGGAGGTGCTGCAGCTCGTCGACCTCCCGGTGCCCGAGCCGGGCGAGGACGAGGTGCTCGTCCGCGTCTCGCGCGCGGGCCTCAACTTCGCCGACACGCACCAGCGGCGCAACGAGTACCTTGCGGCCGCCGAGCTGCCGCTGACGCCGGGGGCCGAGGTCGCGGGCGTGCGCCAGGACACCGGCGAGCGCGTCGTGGCGCTCTGCGGGACCGGCGGCTACGCCGAGTACGCCACCGCGCCGGCGAGCCTGACGTTCCCGATCCCCGCCGAGGTCGACGACGGCACCGCCCTCGCGCTGCTCCTGCAGGGCCTCACCGCGTGGCACCTGTACCGGACGAGCGCGCGGATAGCGGAGGGCGAGTCGGTCGTCGTGCATGCGGCCGCCGGCGGCGTCGGCTCGCTGGCGGTGCAGCTCGGGCGGCCGATGGGCGCCGGCCGGGTCATCGCGACGGCCTCGACCGAGGAGAAGCGGGCGATCGCGCGCGAGCTCGGCGCCGACGTGACGGTCGACTCGGCGCCGGACGGCCTCGCCGAGCGGCTCGTCGAGGCCAACCTCGGCCATCGCGTCGACGTCGTCCTGGAGATGGCCGGCGGCGCCGTCTTCGACCAGTCCCTCGCCGCGCTGGCGCCGTTCGGGCGCCTCGTCACCTACGGCATCGCGTCGGGCACGGGCAACGAGGTCCACACCCGCACGCTGATGCGGACGTCCGCGTCGATCGTCGGCTTCTGGCTGGCCCACTGCCTGGGGCGCCCCGAGATGGTCGGCGACGCGCTGGCCGACCTCTTCGCGCGCACCGCGCGCGGCGAGCTGCGCGTCATCGTCGGTGGCACGTACCCGCTGGCCGACGCCGCGCGGGCGCAGGCCGATCTCCAGGGCCGGCGCAGCACCGGCAAGCTGCTGCTCGATCCGACGGCGTAGGGCTCGTCGACGGGGGCATTGCCGCCGTACCTCGTAAGCTGCATCGATGTGACCGCCTTCGCCGATCTGGGCCTTTCCGAGAGCACGCTCCTCGCGCTGCAGGATGTGGGCTACGAGAAGCCCAGCCCCATCCAGGAGCAGGCGATCCCGCCGATGCTCGAGGGGCGTGACGTGATCGGCCAGGCGCAGACCGGGTCGGGCAAGACCGCCGCCTTCGGGCTGCCGATCCTCGAGCACGTCGATCCGTCGATCCCCGAGGTCCAGGCGCTCATCCTCACGCCGACGCGCGAGCTGTGCATCCAGGTCACCCAGGCGATCCGGACGTACGGCCAGCGCAAGGGCGTCGACGTCGTCGCCGTCTTCGGCGGCGCGCCGATCCGCTCCCAGCAGGCCCAGCTGCGCTCCGGCGGCCACGTCGTCGTCGGCACGGTCGGGCGCGTGATGGACCTGGCCCAGCGCGCGTCGCTGATCCTCCACAGCTGTCGCTTCGTCGTGCTCGACGAGGCCGACGAGATGCTGGACCTCGGGTTCCTCGAGGACGTCGAGCGCATCCTCAACATGACGCCCAACAGCCGCCAGACGGCGCTGTTCAGCGCGACGATGCCGCCGCCTATCCGCGCGCTCGCCGACCGCTACCTCTACGACCCGGCGCACATCAAGGTCAAGGCCGCGACCCTCACGGTCGACTCCGTCGAGCAGTTCGCCCTCGAGGTCAAGCCCAACGACAAGGCCGACCGGCTCGTCGAGGTCCTGTCGTCCGAGCGCCCCGAGCAGGCGATCGTCTTCGTGCGCACGAAGATCCGCACCGACCAGCTCTATCGCAAGCTGCGCGACCGCGGGCTGAACGTCCGCGCGCTGCACGGCGACATGTCCCAGGGCCAGCGCGACGGCGTGATGCTGTCGTTCAAGGGCGGCCGCGTGCCGATCCTGGTCGCCACCGACGTCGCGGCGCGCGGCCTGGACATCTCGACGGTCACCCACGTCATCAACTACGACGTCCCCACGTCGCCCGACGTCTACGTCCATCGCATCGGCCGGACCGGCCGGGTCGGGCGCAGCGGCCGCGCGATCACGTTCGTCGAGCCGCGCCAGAACGGCGAGCTCGAGGCGATCGAGCGCCACGTCGGCACCGCGATCACGCCGTGGGCCGAGGGCGCCCACACGACGCCGGCGCCGGTCAGCGAGCGCCCGCGCCGGCACTCCAAGCCGCGCATCTCGCGCGACGGCGACGAGCCGCACGCCAAGCTCATCGCGGGCATCGGGCGCGCGGAGGGCATCGAGGTCGCCGACCTCGTGCACGCCGTCACGTCGGCCGCCGGGATCGACGGCGAGGCCGTGCGCGACGTGCGCGTGCTCCAGCGCTTCTCGCTCCTGTCGGTCCCGCGCAGCGAGGCCGAGCGGATCGTCGAGGCCGTCAACGGCACCGCGCTGAACGGCACGTCGCTGCGCCTCGAGGTCGCCCGGACGTGACGGACCGCTTTGCGCGCTCGCGGGGCCGTGTGCAACCCTGAGTGACGTGAAGCTGCTCGAGGTACAGCCCGAGATCGCCGCCGGCGCCCCGCCGGCGCCGAACGGCGAGACCCCGCAGGACCAGCCGGCGGCCGCCACGCGCGCGTGCACGTCGTGCGGCGCCGCCATGGAGCCCGGCCAGGACTGGTGCCTGGCGTGCGGCACGGCCGCGGGCCCGCTCGGCGAGCGGCCGGGCTGGCGCTCGGCGATGACGGTGCTCGGCCTGACGCTCCTGCTCGTCGCCGGCGCGGTCGCCGCGTCCTTCGCCGCGCTGAGCGACGATCGCCCGGCCACGGCGCCGGCCGGGACGACCGGCCAGGTCGCCCAGGTCCCGCCGCCCGCGGTGACCACGGCGCCGCCCGCCGCCACGACGACGACGCCGACGACCGGCGAGACCACCGGCAAGGCCCTGCCGAAGGTCGACGCGCCGTCGTCCGGGCGGCCGTCGACGCCCTCGTCCTCCGCGTCGCCGAAGCCGGTGACGCCCGCGCCGTCGGCCACGCCGCGCTCGGTGACGCCCACGGCGCCGCCGTCGACCGGCAGCGGCTCGTCGGGCAGCGGCTCGTCGGGCAGCGGCTCGACCGGCAGCCCGGGCACCACCACCGACGCGACGCCCGCCCCCGCGCCCGAGGCCATCGCGCTGGCCGACGGCGCCGCCTCGGTCTACGACCCCTACGGCCGCGCGACGGCGACCGGCGCCCCCGGCCGCGCGCTCGACGGCGACGGCGGCACGTCGTGGTACGTCGACCCGCCGCCCGGTGCGCAGCAGGTCGGCGTCGGCTACGCCTTGAACCTCGGCGGGCAGCGCGGCGTCCGCGTCGTGGAGATCACGACGCCCACGCCCGGCTTCCGCGTCGAGGTCTACGCCTCCGACGAGGCGACGGCGCCGCCGAACATCCTCGACACGCGGTGGGCGCACATCACCGACAAGTCCGATGTCGGCACGAACCAGGACGGCGGCGCGACGCGCATCGTCCTCGGCGCCGGCACGAGCAAGTACCAGACGCTGCTCCTGTGGATCACCAAGCCCCCGTCGGATGGCACCCGCGTGCGCATCTCGGAGC